>DHMA01000148.1:0-583 GCA_002405555.1 Opitutia bacterium UBA4654 | reverse complement strand
GAGGAACGAAATCGTGTAGATTGTGTATTTTGTGATTTGGTTGCCGAGCGTCAGCAGGTTTTTAGCCGCAACGTATTTTTTTGCCATGTTTTCTTCGAGCATTTTGAACACGGCGTCGCTAAAAATCTTCAACGCCCAGCTGAGCAGAAAGAAGAAAAGCACTGTCGAAACCCTGCGGGTCAGGAACGCCACGTCGGGGTTTTTCGTCAAAAGCAAAACGGCGGAATCGCCCGCGACCAAAATCACAAACCACGACAGCGGCGAGCGCAGACGCGCAAGAATCCGCCTGCTGTCGCGAACCGCCCCGCCTTTTTTCTCGCGCAGGAACAGGCTGAACGCGAAAGCTATTATGTAGTGCTGTAAAATCCACGCAAACGCGACGGTTGCGGAAATCGCAACGATGGAAACGACTCTTATTCCGCAAACTTTCGATGTCAGAAAATCCGCCGCGTCCGCCGAAATGTTGTTGCGGACGAACTTTACGAAGCGTCGCATTGATTTGTGCAGATTTTTCGAATCCGTTTCGCTGTCCGATTTCAGCTTTTCGAGCAGTTGCTCGCTCGGCTGTGCCGCCGCGTTTTGC
>DHMA01000169.1 GCA_002405555.1 Opitutia bacterium UBA4654 | reverse complement strand
TCAACCAACTCGATTTACTCCCTTAGCTTACTGTCCTAATTTTGGGCACAGCACAACTCTTCTTTTATCCCAGCGCACTCTAAAAATCTTCGCGCCGTGCGCTGTAATTTTAGGGGCGTTAGAGTGCCGTTCAGGCGGTGGCTTTCACGCGCAGGCAGGGCGCGTGGCGTGCACGGCTATCCCTACGCTACGGTAGCTGTGCGAAACGCCCTACTTAACTTTTATCCCAGCGCAACTTAAAAATCTTCCGCGCCGTGCGCTCACTTGTTAGGGGCGTCAAAGTGCTTTCATAAGGGTGGCTTTCCTGTGTGCACAGGGCGCGTGGCGTACTTCCGTACGCGAGCGGTCTGGGTGCACAGGGAAACGCCCTTAGGGAAGTGCTTTCACGCCCCGTTAAATAGAGCCTTTTGTTGAAGGTATATTCGTGCCGCGGCGGGGGTCTTTTGCCACCGACATCGACAGCGCCTTCGCAAAGCACTTGAACGCGCCCTCCGCTATGTGGTGCGGTTCGTCGCCGTATTCAAGCTTGATGTGCAAGTTCGCTCCCGCCTCGTTGGCGAACGCCTGAAAGAACTCGCGGCAAAGCGACACGTTGAAATCGCGCACGCGGGCGTCGAGGCTGCCCAAGCTGTAAACAAGAATCGGTCTGTTCGAGAGATCGATTACCGCGCGGACAAGCACTTCGTCCATGGGCAGAATGAAGAAGCCGTAGCGGTTCATGCCCGCCTTGTCGCCGACCGCCTTTTTCACCGCCTGACCGAGCACAATGCCGACGTCCTCAACCGTGTGGTGGTAGTCTATGTCGATGTCGCCGACCGCCTTGATTTTGAGGTCGAAAAGCCCGTGCCGCGCGAAAAGTTCGAGCATGTGGTTGAAGAACGGAATGCCCGTGTCGATTTCGTAGTTTCCCGCGCCGTCGAGGTTTATTTCAAGCTCGATTTGCGTTTCCTTTGTGTTGCGGACTATTTTTGCGCTGCGTTGATTCATTGGCGTCTCCTATTTTTGCGCCCATTCGAGCGCGGCTTTCTTGAAAAGTTTCATCTGCGCCGCCGTGCCGATGGACAGGCGGATACCGTCGACTATTTTCTTTTGGGTCGGGAAATAGCGCATGAGGATTTTCTTTCCCCGCATGAATTCGAAGAGATCGGCGGCGACTTTCGCGCCCTTTTTGCCGTTTTTGTTCGGGCGGAAGAACACGAAGTTTGCGGAGCTTTTGTGGTACTGCCAGCCGAGCTTGTCGAAGAATTTTTCCACGCTCTCGCGCTCGGCGATGACCGCGCCGCACTTCTGCGCGTAGTAGGGAGCGTCGGCAAGCGCGGCAATTCCCGCCGCCTGCGCGAGCCTGTCGAGGTTGTAGCTGTCGCGCACTCTGTCGAGCACTTCGATTATCGCGGGGTTCGCGAACGCCCAGCCGATTCGCATACCCGCAAGCCCCCAGCCTTTCGACGACGTTCCCGTGACGATGAGGTTGGGGTATTTTTCTACGAGCGGCACGCAGGAGTAGTCGGCAAAAGGCGCGTACGCCTCGTCCACAAGAACGATGCCGTCGAAGCCGGCGGCGATTTTCTCGACCGTCGCGCAGTCGAAGCCCACGCCCGTGGGCGCGTTGGGGTTGGTGAAGAAAAAGATGTTCGCCCCGCAGGAAAAGATTTTGTCGAAATCTATTTCCATGTTCTTTTTGAACGGAATCTGGACGAGCTTGGAGTCCTGCAATTTTGCGAGGACGGGATAGAGCGAGTAGCTTGGGTCGAGGGTGGCAATCGGGCGGGAGTCGTCGGAGAACGCGCGGATTACGACGTTCAGGGCGTCGTCCGAGCCGTTTGCGGCGAACGCGCACGCGGCGGGCACGCCGAAGTATTTGCCGAGCTGTTCGCGCAGTTTGGAGCTTTCGGGGTTCGGGTAGAGGCGCAGAGACGCGCCGTCCTTGCCGAGCTCGTTTTTAATCGCCTCGACGACTTTCGGGCTGGGCGGGAACGGAAATTCGTTCGTGTTGAGTTTCACCCACTTTTCGATGTCTTTCGGCTGTTCGCCGGGGGTGTAGCCCGCCATGTTGGCAACGGATTTTGAAATGCGTTTTTTCAGATTAAATTTTTTCATTTTTCGGATTCCCTCGTTTCCATGACAAACCCGCGAATGTCGGGAATTTGCTTTACGCGCGCGCCGTTGGCAAGACGCTCCATGTAGGGGTCGGGCTTGCGTTCGAGGCTGAAAGGTTCGTCGGGTATGTTGTTTTCGTCGATATCAAGCTCGTCGATTGGGTCTATGTCGTCGAAGAGCATCGAGATTCTCCGCGCCTCCTCGATGAGAAGTTCGACGGGATTTGCGACTTCGAATTTTTTATCTACAAGCTCGAAGCGCATTGGGTAGCAGAGCTTTTCGTAGCGCGATTTTATGTCGGCGATGTCGCGGTTCGGGACGCCCGAACGGCGCGAAAGCAGCATGCAGTCGGCAAAATGCGCGAGCGCGTCGGCATAGGGGGCGCATTCGTCGCGGTGTCGGACAAGCGTTGCGCAGTCGAGCACGCTCCAAATGCGGGCGAGCCTGATTTTCCCGCAATCGACGGTCTTCTTGAACTCCTCGATTTCGTCGGCGGGGTTTTTCGACGAGTCCGCGACGTAGAAAACGTGCGTGAAGCGCGATTCGTCGAGCGCGTCGATTTTCGCGCGGGCGTCGGCGGCGTCGGAATAGCGCACAAAGCCCGCGTTCGGGGCGGATGCTATTTTTTTGTCGAAGTCCGTGCGGGCTTCGTTTTCGGAAATGAAAACGCCGCAAAAATCGTCGTCGCCCAACGCCTTGTAGATTACGTCGGCGCAGATTCCGCAACGCCCCGATGTCGGCGTGCCCAAAATCAAATATGCGGGAATGCTCATAAAATTCAGCTCCTTACTGTTCGTTGTATCAATATTGCATCGGCACAAACCAGAGCCGCCATAGCCTCGACAATCGGCACTGCCCGCGGAAGCACGCACGGGTCGTGCCGCCCCTTGCCGACGACGGTGGTTTTTTCAAGCCCGCGCGTGAGGGTGGGCTGCTCCTTTGCGATTGTCGCGGTGGGCTTGAACGCCACGCGGAAATCGACGGGGCGCGATGTCGTGATTCCGCCGAGCACGCCGCCCGCGTTGTTCGTGCGCGTGGTGGGAGTGCCGTCTTCGGACAGCTCGAAAATGTCGTTGTTCTGCGAGCCGAACATGCGCGCCGACGCAAAGCCGCCGCCGATTTCAAAGCCCTTCGTCGCGGGAATCGAAAGCATCGCCTTTGCAAGCTCCGCCTCGAAGCGGTCGAAGACGGGGTCGCCAAGCCCCGCGGGAAGCCCCTCTATTCGGCAGCGGATAACGCCGCCCACGCTGTCGCCCTCGGCGCGGGCCTTTTTGATGAACTCTTCCATTCGCGCCGAAACCTGCGGATTCGGGCAACGCACGGGGCTTTTTTCGATGTCCTCGAAACTCGGCGTCTCGCGCTGCATGGGCATTGCGATTGAATGCACGCTCTCCACCCACGCGGTGATTTTCACGCCGCCGCCCAAAAATTTCCGCGCAATAGCTCCCGCCGCCACGCGCCCGATTGTCTCGCGGGCGGAGCTTCTGCCGCCGCCGCGCGGGTCGCGCAAGCCGTACTTGGCGTCGTAGGTGAAGTCGGCATGCGACGGACGCCAGAGCTTTGCGATTTCGGAATAGTCCTGCGAGTGCTGGTTTTTGTTGCGCACAACAACGCAAATGGGAGTGCCAAGCGTCCTGCCCTCGTAGACGCCCGAAAGGATTTCGCAGGCGTCGGCTTCGTCGCGCGGCGTCGTGAGCGAATTCTGGCCTGGTCTGCGCCTGTCGAGCTGGAATTGAATGTCGTCGGGCGAAAGCTCCAACATCGACGGACAGCCGTCGATAATGCAGCCGACCGCCGCGCCGTGGCTTTCGCCGAAAGTTGATACCCTGAAAACTCTGCCGAAAATGCTTCCCATTTGTTTTATATAACACACGAAAGCCGCCCGCGTTTCAAGCCAATTCGCGCCCCCGCCCCGCCGTTTGGACAAAAAAAGAACGTCCTCTTGCGAGGACGCCTTTTAACCTACTCTACTACTCTAATTCCGAAACCGCCTTGCGGCGTTCCGAAATCGGGGACGATAATAACATATCCAGCCCCCGCCTCCAAACTTTTAAAACGGGTATCTTTTCAAAAATGGGTATGATTTGCCGCAACAAACACGCAAACCCGATTCGACACAAATAATACTGCGCAAAAGCGACATACAAACACACAGCAACAAGAAAACGGAATATCGAAAGAGCGCGAACGGCGAATTTTTTGCAAATAGGCCGGATTTTTTTCGAAGGAAAAAATCAAAACACGAGGCGACGGAAAAAGAAACGACGCGCAAACGCCGCGCCGCGTAAGAATCCCATTACCATGAAAAATGTGAAAAATTTGCTTGCGCCGAACGCGCGCTTGGTGTTTCATGCAAACTTTTTCCGAAAATCGCACGGTGCGGCTTTCGATAAAAACAACCTCAAAACAATAGAAATATCCCAGGTTTGCCGAAAGGCAAATACGGAGCATAACATCATGAATATCACAGTAAAAGACCTCCTCGACGCAGGCGTGCATTTTGGACACCAGACACGCCGCTGGAACCCGAAATCGAAGCCCTATGTCTACGACCACCGCTCCGGCGTTTCGATTATCGACCTCGAAAAAACCTACGCGCAGCTCGAAAAAGCCGCCGCGTTCCTCGAAGAAATCGTTGCGTCGAACAAGGACGTCATGTTCATCGGCACAAAGCGTCAGGCGCAGGAAATCCTCCGCGAAGCCGCCACAATGTGCAACATGCCCTTCTGCGTAAACCGCTGGCTCGGCGGCACGCTCACAAACTTCGAAACAATCCAGTCGAGCCTCAAAAAATACAAGAAGTTCCTCGACATGGAAGCTTCGGGCGCGCTCGACAAGCTCTATGCAAAGGAAGCGGCTGCTATCCGTCGCGAGATGGACAGAATGAACCGCAACTTCGAAGGCATCAAGGAAATCAAGAAGCTCCCCGGCGCGGCGTTCATCGTAGACATCAAGAACGAGGAAATCGCAGTTGCGGAATGCCGCAAGCTCGGAATTCCGGTCGTTGCGGTCGTCGATACAAACTCCGACCCGACGCTCGTTGACTACCCGATTCCCGCCAACGACGACGCAGTAAAGAGCATTCGCCTCATCACCGAAATCGTAGTGGAAGCCATCCAGAACGGACTCAGCCGCCGCACGGTTCAGGTAAAAAATCCGCAGGTCGTAGCCCAGAAGGACGAAGCGAAAGCGGAAGAACCCAAAGCTTAACAACTAATTTATTACCAATATGGAAATCACCGCAAAGATGGTAAGCGACTTGCGCGCGACGACGGGCGCAGGTCTGATGGACTGCAAAAAAGCCCTCGCCGAAGCCGAAGGCAACGAAGAAAAAGCTATCGAAATCCTCCGCAAGAAGGGCGTTGCGACGGCGGCAAAGAAAGCCGGCAGAAACGCTTCGCAGGGCTTGGTAGCGGCCTATATCCACTCGAACAACAAGGTGGGCGTGCTCATCGAAGTTGCGTGCGAGTCGGACTTCGTGGCAAAGAACGAAGACTTCAAGTCTTTTGTGCGCGACCTCTGCATGCACATCGCGGCGGCAGCGCCCATCTGCATTAAGCGCGAAGAAGTTCCCGCCGACCTCGTCGAAAAGGAACGCGAAATCGCCCTTGCGCAGCTGGCGGAAGACAAGAAGCCCGAAGCAATCAAACAGAAGATTGTCGACGGCAAAATCGACAAGTTCGTCGCGGGCATCTGCCTGCTCGAACAGCCCTTTGTCAAGGACGACAAGTTCACGGTCGGCGACATGCTCACGCAGAAAATCGCGACAATCGGCGAAAAAATCGAAGTCAAACGCTTCACGCGCTACCAAATCGGCTAATCGAGTTTTTCATATCAACAAAGAACGGTTCGGAGATTCTCCGAGCCGTTTTTTTTTGCGCCCGCATGCCGCGCAACTACATGCGGCGCGACGCGCGGCAAATGCAGGTTGCGGATTCCGCCTTTCGGCAAACGCAAATTCGGCAAGCGCGGCGAAGAAAGGAAGAGTAAAAACGCGGCGCGAAAAAAGAAGCGCGCAAAAAGCATTTTCGAACGCGCAAACAAAAAAAAAGCTTGCGCGGCGGGCGCGGGCGGCGCAGGATATTTTATTACAAACAAAACATTATTATGAAAAAATATATAATTATTCTTTTTTCGGCGTTCTTGGCGTTGTCGTTGCAGGCGCAGAGCGCGCGCATTACGCTCGACCAAAAAGTGTCGCGCCACGAAAACCGCAGACAGCTCACAAGCGACCGCGACGACTTTGTGAAAAACGTCTCGCGGCAAAAGACGTTCACCCTCACGGTTGCGTCCACGACAAACCTCGACGTTTTCGTGATTTTCTTCACGTTTGCGGGCGGCGAAATGAATTGCGACTCCGTCGTCGGCAAGGCGACAATGGCAAAGCCTTTCGTCTACACGGCGGGCGCAAGCGGCGAGTCGGAGCAGGTCAATATTGCGCTCAAAAAGTACGGCTGGGGCGACGACATCAAGCGGTTTTCGGGAAACGCAAAGGTCGAAGCCGCCGCGTACGTCTACAACCGCAAGGACGGCAAACTGCTCGGGCAGAAATTCACTTCGAAAGCTTTTGCCGACAAAATCGAAAAGAAGCTCAAAACCGAAATGCAAAACGCCGCAAACGAAAACATGCTGAAATAACGCAGGCGGCGCATTCGGCAAACAAAAACGCGGAAGTTCGCATGGAAGCTTCCGCGTTTTTTTGCGCCGAACAAAGTCGGGGGAAGGCGTGGGGCAATAGAATAAAACGCGCCCCGCGCGCGGGAATTAAATCAAAGCGAGATATTAAGCAAAATCCGCGCCTGCAACAATGCGGCAGGCGGCGCATTCGCGCTAATCGTCGCCGTAGACGAACACCATGATTATGTAAATCGCGACCCCTACCGTAATTCCGCAGTCCGCCACGTTGAACGCTGGCCAGCGGTAGTTTACAACAGGCAGGTGCACGTCGATAAAGTCTATGACGTGCCCGTAGCTGATTCGGTCTATCAAATTTCCGATAACCCCGCCGACGAAAATCCCCAGCGCAATCCGCCCCCAGAGGCGCGAAAAGCCGAGGCTGTTGCGGAACAGCCACACAGCCGCGAGCGCGAGAACCGCAATCGACGCAAGCAGGTACGTCTGCCCCGACAGAATCCCCCACGCCGCGCCCTCGTTTGTGATGTGGACGATGTAGAGGAAGTTGTCGATTACCGAAATCGGCTTGTTTTCGCCGCCGAAGTGGTATGTCGGGTTGTCGAAAGACCACGGTATGTTTTTGACGACGGCAAATTTCGTGAGCTGGTCGAGCGCGACGGTGAGAACCGCCGCGACGAAAAACGCCGCCGAGGGGGTCTTTTTGCCCTTGTATTCCGATTTTTGTTCCACGGCGAAAAAAGTTTAAGAACCCGCTTCCTCGTCGGGCGATGAGGAGGACGACGAGCCGTCTCCCATGTCGTAGAGCGCGGAACGCTGGCTTGCCTTAATGCGCTTCGCCTCGCGCTCCTTGATTTCCTGCCCCTCTTTCGTGCAGCGCGTGTAGGGAATCGACATCAGGCGCGATTCGGGAATGGGTTTGCCCGTGATTTCGCAGATTCCGTAAGTGCCGTTTTTGATGCGCTTGATAGCCTCCTCGATTTCCGAAAGAACCTCTTTCTGGTTCGATATGAGGTTGTACGCCATGTCGCGCTCGAAGCTTTCGCTGCCCGCGTCGGCGAGGTGCTGCCCGTACGAGGACAGGTCGCCCGCGTCGTCCTTTGCGGAGCGTTTGAGAACCTCCTCGGAGCGTTGTTCCACGCCGCTCGAATGGTGTTTGCGGAGGTCTACGAGCATTTTGTAGTACTTTTTCCACTTGCGGGGAACGTCCTGCTCGTCGAGTTTTTCGTGGGTTTGCGCCACAACGGGGTTAAGCCCGAGAATGTCGAAAATGGTCGCAACCGCGAGCGGTTTTTTGGGAACTGCGGGCGCGGGGACGGGCTTTGCCGCCGCCGCAGACGCGGTTTTCTTCGCCGCCGATTTCTCTTTCTGGACGCGTTCCGTCTGGGCTTCGCGCTTTTCGAAATACGCGTTCAGGTCTTCGATTGAGAAGTAGATGTTGTGCGACGGGCGCAGGTGCGCGTTTTTGCGTTTCGAAGTCGGCGCGGCGAACTGGCGTTCAGGCTCTTTCGGAGCGGGAGCCGCCTTTTGCGGCTTTTCGACGGGTTTTTCGGCAACGGGAGCTGCCGCTTTTGTTTTTTCCGTTTTGGCGGGCTTTTTTTCCGCCGTTTTCTTGGAAGTTTTTTTCACGTTTTCCGTTTTCTTTTGCGCGGCGGGCTTGGGCGCGGAGGGCGCCGCCTGCGCTATGCGTTTCGGCTGCGCCTTGGCGTTTACCGACTCGCGCAGTTTTGCGAGCTTGTCGGGCTTGACCGAGGCTATCACGCGCCTTGCGGGCGCGGCTGCGCCCTTCTTTGCCGCCGAAACCGCCGCCGCTTTCTTTGCGGGCGGCGTTTTTTTGCCGACCGCCGCCTTTTTGGCTGCCGGCAAAACCTTCTTCGGCGCGGATTTTGCCTGCGCCGGCTTTGCGGATTTTTTGGCTGACTTTTGGGGGGCGGTCTTCTTGCTCATAATGCTATTTGTTTGTTGATTCGATTGCCTCGTTGCAGCGCGGGCAGATTCCGTGCTCGTCGAGATTTTTCAGGATTCGCCAGCAGCGGACGCAACGTTCGCCCTCCGCCTTGCGCGCCTGAATCGCCATGTTTTCGAATTTTCCCTCGACGATGCGCACGGAGGAAACGATGAAAATCTCCGGCAGTTTATCGGCAAATTCGCGCAAAATTGCGGCGTCTTCGCAGGATTTGTCAATCGCGATTTCGACTTCCGCTTCGAGGCTCTTGCCGATTGTCTTGTCTTTGCGGAGCTTTTCAAGCTCTTCGTTGACCCTGTCGCGGATTGAGAGAATGCGGTCGATTTTCGCGGCGGTCGCCTTGTCGGCGTATTCCGCGCCGTAGGACGGCCAATCCTGCAAGTGGATTGATTCCTCCGAAAATTCCGCGCCGTTCTTGAAGTCGAACGCTTCGTCCGCCGTGAACGTGAGAATGGGAGCGGCAACTTTCAGCAGAATGTCGTTTACGATGTCGATTGCCGTCTGCGACGACCTGCGCTCGAACGAATCCGCCGCGCAGGTGTAGAGCCTGTCTTTGAGAATGTCGTGGTAGATGCGCGAGAGCGTTACGCCGCAGAAGTTGTCGATGAGCTTGTAGACTTTGTGGAATTCGTAGGCTTCGTACGCCTTGTCCGCCTCCTCCGCGAACGCCACGGCCTTTGCGACCGCCCACTTGTCGATTGCGTCGAGCTTTTCGGGCGCGACGGCGTTTTTCGAGCGGTCGAAGTCGTAGAGGTTTCCGAGCTGGTACATGACTGTGTTGCGGAAGCCGCGGTATGCGTTTGCGACGTGCGCGAGAA
>DHMA01000124.1 GCA_002405555.1 Opitutia bacterium UBA4654 | reverse complement strand
TACGAGGAAAAATAGCCCCGCCCAAGCCCGCCCGACACGCCGCAACCGCAGGAAGCCGCCCCCGCCGCGGGAAGCCGAACACCGACAAGCCCAGCCCTTCGCCGCGCCGCCGCAAATTCCCCAATATTGGGTTGACAAGCCGCCCCGCCGTGATTGAAAAATTACAGAAATGAAATCCGCATTTGCCGCACTGTTTTTCCTGCTGTCGGGAATATATTTCCTGACGGGCGCGGCACTGTGCAACCCAGCCGCGGCAGGCTCCGCGCCGCAGTCGGACTCGGCGTTCGTCCTTTCGTCCGAAGCGGGCGAGCTATACGCCGTAGCGCCGATAGTGAACTATTCCGTGCCCGACAAACTGAGGGGCAAAAGGCGCGACGGCTTGGGAGACTCTTCGCTTGCGTCGGCTTTCGTTTTATGCGCGCTGACCGCGGTAATTGCGGCGGCGTTTTACAAAATATTTCTGTCGGCGGCGGCGCATGCGCAAACGCGCCTGCCGAACGCCCCAAATACGCGCATTCCGTCGGACGCGTTCGGAACGCGCCCGTTTGCGTTGCTAATCTGAATTAGTTTGCAAGCCCCTGCACGCGCTCCGCGTCGGCGGAGCTTGGCTTAACTGCGGGCGCATTCCGCCCGCGCAACACTTGCAAACTAAAAAAATGGCAAACATTACATCGCTGTTCGCGCGGTTGAAAAACGCGAATTTCATGCGCAAAACGGCAAAAATTATCCGCAACATAGAGCGGTTCGAAAAACAATACGCGGCTTTCGGAAAGCCCGACCTCCCCGCGAAGACGGGGGAATTCAGGCGCAGAATCGCGGGCGGCGAGCGTCTTGAAAAAATCCTGCCCGAAGCGTTCGCGCTCGCGCGGACGGCGGCGCGGCTGATTTCGGGCGAAAGCTTTTCCGTCTGCGGACGCGAAGAAAAATGGAACATGGTTCACTACCGCGTCCAGTTGCAGGCGGGCATTGCGCTCGCCCGAAACTCGGTCTGCGAAATCGCGACGGGCGAGGGCAAGACGCTAATCGCAACTCTCCCCGCGTTCGTATACGCGCTTTTCGGCAGGGGCTGCCACATCGCGACAGTCAACGAATACCTTGCGCGGCGCGACTGCGAGTGGATGCGTCCGCTCTACTCCGCCCTCGGTCTTTCGTGCGATTTCGTCTACGCGGGGCAGTCGGCGGAGGACAAAAAACGCGCCTATTTAGCCGACATAACCTACGGCACTGCCGCCGAATTCGGCTTCGACTATTTGCGCGACAACTCAACGGCCCAATCCGCCGGAGAAAAGGTGCAGCGCGGATTCTTCTACTGTCTTGTGGACGAGGCGGACTCGGTGCTTGTGGACGAAGCCCGCACGCCGCTCATAATTTCGGGCGGCGACGACGAAGCCGCGGAAAACCCCTTCGAGAAAATCCTGCCGAAAATCCGCGCGCTCGTCGCCGAGCAGAACAAGCTATGCGGGGCAATCGCAGGCGAAGTCCTCGCAAAAATCGCGAAAGCGGGCGCGTTCGACGAGTCCGACTTGGGGAAAATCGCGCAGGTAAAATACGGCGCGCCGCGCAACAAAATGCTCAAACGCATTCTGAAAACGGGGCTTGCCAACGTCGCGCTCGAAAAGCTCCAAACCGCGCTCGACACAAACTTGGGCGAATTCAAAAAGCGCGAAATCGCCGAGGGGTTGTTCTACTGCGTTGACGAAAAAAACAACACAGCCTCCCTCACGAAAAAGGGGCAGGATTTCCTCGAACCCGACAACCCCGACGCGTTCACCTTCCCCGACGCCGAAGCGAGGCTGCGGGCAATCGACGCCGACGCGTCGCTTTCGCCCGCCGAAAAGGCGGCGCGAAAATCCGAGACCGCCGACGCCGCAACGAAAACGGCGGAACGCCTGCAACTGGTCTCGCAGCTGCTCCGCGCGTTCTCGCTCTACGAGCGCGACGTAGACTACATTGTCCGCAACGGGAAAATCGAAATCGTAGACCCCAACACGGGCAGAGTCATGGAGGGACGCCGTTGGAGCGACGGACTTCATCAGGCGGTGGAGGCAAAGGAAGGTCTGAAAATCGGCGCGGAAAACATCACCTACGCCACGGTTTCAATCCAAAACTATTTCCGCATGTACGCGTACCTTTCGGGCATGACCGGCACGGCGTCGGAGCTTTCCGAAGAATTCGCCGAAACCTACAAAATGTCCGCGCTCGAAATTCCGCCGAACAGGCCCTGCGTACGAATCGACAACCCCGACATCGTTTTCCTCACGCGGGCGGAAAAATTCGCGCGGATTGTCGAAACCGTAAAATCGGTGCGGGCGCAGGGACGCCCCGTGCTCGTGGGAACGTCGAGCGTGGAGGAATCCGAAACGCTTTCGCGCATGCTGAAAATCGCGGGCGTGCCCCACAACCTGCTCAACGCAAAGCACGACGCCCGCGAGGCGGAGCTTGTCGCGCGGGCGGGCGGGCGCGGCATGATTACGATAGCAACCAACATGGCGGGGCGCGGCACCGACATCAAACTCGGCGACGGCGTAAACGAGCTTGGCGGGCTTTTCGTGATAGCCTCCGATCACAACTACTCGCGGCGAATTGACAGGCAGCTCATGGGCAGGTGCGCCCGACAGGGCGACAACGGGCAGACGCAGTTCATCGTCAGCTTGGAGGACGAAATTTTCCGCAAGTACGCCGACGTTTCGCCGTTCCAGAACGCGCTTCAAAAGAAGCACCGCAAGGGCGTGCCGTTCTACCACCCGCTATTCGCGCGGCTCGTCGAAAAAACGCAGGACAAATTGGAGGGCGACTACTCCGCCGCCCGCAAAAACATGCTTCGCTTCGACAACCCCGCCAACAAACAGCGTGCCGCCACATACGCAGCGCGCGACGAAATCCTCTCCGACGAACAGCTCGGCGCGTTCATGTCCGACGCCCTGCGCCGCGCGGTATCCGACGCCGTTTTTGCGTCGCTCCCCGCCGAAGACATGGATATTTCCGACGCCGACATCGCGGCTCTCGAAATTTCCCTGCGCTCCGAATTCGCGTTCGCCGCGGACGCGTTCGAATTCGGAGTTCGCCGAAAGGCGGACATCGCCGAAAGGCTCGCAAGGCGGGCGGAGGAGTCGCTCGAAAAATCGCTCGAAATTTTCGGCGCGGAAAACGCGCTTAAAATCAAACGCTACGCCGCGCTGTCCGCGCTCGACTCGGCTTGGCGCGACCACCTTGCGCGGCTCGAAAACCTGCGCGAGGCAATCTATCTGCGCGGCTACGCCCAGAAAGACCCCTACTGCGAATTCGAGCGCGAGGCGTTCGACTCGTTCACGGAATTCTGGGGCGGTTTCAGAAAGTCGCTGTTCGGGCGCATAAAGCGGTTCGCCGACAACGCGGCGGCGGCAATCCCCGACACCGCCTCGCGCGAACGCCGAAAGGGCCTTGTGCGATGACGCATTTCAACCCCAAAAACGAAACTACAACAATACAAAAAAAGGAAACAAAATGAATATTCTTGCAGGCGCAGTCCCGCTCAACATGACGCTACCGCAAATGGCGTCGTTTTGCGGAGTGGGATTTTTAATAGTAATGGTTATTCTCGCAGTACTTGCAATGTGCACGTCGATAATCGGAAAGTTTTTCGAGTCGATAGACAACAAAAACAAGCAATAGAGCGCAATAAAAAGTTAATGGGAAAGAATTATTATGATTAACAGTTTGTGTGAACTTTTCCTCGAAACGGGATTTATGTATGTAGACTGGCGCATGATTGTGATGTGGGCGGTCGTGTGCGTGCTCTTCTACCTTGCGGTTTGCAAGGAGTTCGAGCCGCTGCTGCTAATCCCCATCGCGTTCGGCGCGCTGCTTGCCAACCTCCCCACGGAGGGCGTCGTGAACAAGCCGGCGGGGGCGGTAATTTCGCCCGAAGCCGCGATTGTAAAAAACGTTTTCGTCTCGAAAGGCGACGCGGTTTTCGTGCCGCGCGTTGTAAAGCATTTGCCCAAAACCGTCGGAGAAATCGCGGCGGAGTCGGGGCTTCCGCCGGATAAGGCGGGACGCGCGGTCGCCGACTATTTCGAAGAACTCGCCGACATCACCTCGCCCGAAGGGCGTTCCGACGTCTTCAAAAAGGCGAAGGGCATTCCGGATTTGCTTGCGGTAGTTTCGCCCTCAAAGAGCGCGGGAACACAGGCGGCGTCCGAAAAATTCGAAGTCGATTTCAGGGGGCAAAAGCTCCTGCTTGGCGCGGACGACATTCTTGTCTGGGCGTCGGCGTCGGGCGACGTCGTGGAAGTCGCGGCGTCGGCTGGCGACAGGCTCGAAAACGGCGAGACAATCGTAGACGTGTACAGCCCGCGCACGGGCGGTCTGTACTACTACCTGCAAATGGGCGTGCTGCTCGAAATCTTCCCGCCGCTGATTTTCCTCGGCGTCGGCGCGTTGACGGACTTCGGCCCGCTTATCGCAAACCCCAAGACGCTCATTCTCGGCGGCGCGGCGCAGTTCGGGGTTTTCGCGACGTTCATCGGCGCGATGTTCCTTAAATTCACCGCTCCCGAAGCCGCGTCAATAGGCATTATCGGCGGCGCGGACGGCCCTACTTCGATTTTCATAACCAACAAGCTCGCGCCCGATTTGCTTGCGCCGATTGCCGTCGCCGCGTACAGCTACATGGCTCTTGTGCCGATTATCCAGCCGCCGATTATGCGCGCGCTCACAACCGAGGCGGAACGCAAAATCAGAATGAAGAGCATGCGCAAGGTAGGAAAAGTGGAAAAGCTCGTGTTTGCGCTCGTGGTTTCAATCACCTGCATTCTGCTTGTGCCCGACGTCTCCGCGCTTGTCGGCATGCTCATGCTCGGCAATTTCCTGCGCGAATGCGGCGTCTGCGAACGCCTCAG
>DHMA01000212.1:218-6063 GCA_002405555.1 Opitutia bacterium UBA4654 | reverse complement strand
CATCGCGGCGCAGTTCCCGCTTCCGCAGGACGCGTATCCCAAGTGCGACGGGCTTTGGCAAACTCTCGTAAGCCGCGTGAAGATGTCGCACATGAATCTGTACGCCACTATAATTTTCGCGTGCGCGGTAGTCCACACTTTCAGCTACCAGATGTTTCTGAAATTCGCCGACACCGTTAAAAAACAGCAAAAACGCTTCAAGTTGCGCGATTCGAGCGTGGACATCGCAAAGCGCATTCTCTCGCTCTTGGGAGAGGTCGAAATAGTTTTCGCGCTCTGGCTTATTCCTCTGTTTGCGGTTTTCTACTACGAGTGCGGCTGGCATTCGCTTACCGACTACCTCAACGGTCTCGCGTACGCGCAGGACAAATATTCCGAGCCTGTTTTCGTGATGGTCGTCATGTGCATGGCGGCGACGCGCCCCGTGATTTACGTTGCGGCGAAGTTCGTGAGCCTGTTTGCGGCGTTGGGCGGCAAAACCGTCCGCGCGTGGTGGATTTCCATAATGTGCGTCGGCCCTATTTTGGGCTCTTTCATAACCGAGCCGGCGGCGATTACAATCTGCGCTATTCTGCTTTTGCGCCACTTTTTCGACTACACTCCGTCGGTCAAATTCAAGTACGCGACGCTTGGGCTGCTTTTCGTCTCGGTGTCGCTCGGCGGCGCGTTGACGCATTTTGCCGCGCCCCCGATTATCATGGTCGCGCGTTCGTGGGGCTGGGATACGCCGTTCATGATTGCGCACTTCGGGTGGAAGTCGGTGCTTGTGATTTTTGCGTCAACGTTCGCCTACGCGTTCCTTTTCAGGCGCGAGTTTGTTTCGCTTGAAAACAACCGCATAATGCGCGGGGCGGAGTCGTCAATCGAAAAGCCGCCGCCGAACTGGATAATCGGCATGCACCTGCTGTTTTTGACGGCGGCGGTCGCTGTAATGCACTATCTGGTTTTGGAGATGTTCCTACTGCTTGCGTTCATCGCGTTTATCGACATCACGCAGAGATTCCAGTGGGAGATGAAGTTCCGCAGCCCCATGCTTGTGGCGATTTTTCTTGGCGCGCTTGTAACGCACGGCAGCCTGCAAACGTGGTGGCTCGAACCCATTTTGGAGCGGCTCGACAGCGGCGCGCTTTTTGCGGGAAGCGTTCTTCTGACGTCGTTTAACGACAACGCCGCGATAACCTATTTGGCGTCGCTCGTGCCGAGCTTCGCCGACGAAACGAAATATTTGATAGTTGCCGCCGCGATAAGCGGGGGCGGTTTAACCGTAATTGCGAACGCGCCGAATCTCGTTGGTCTTTCGGTTTTAAAGGAGGAGTTTAGAAACGGCGTGTCCCCGAAACTGTTGCTCGAATGGTCGATTGTTCCTACGCTCCTTGCGTGCGCGGCATTCTTTTATCTCTAAACGGGCATATGTTTAAAATCGGAAAATACAAAACGCTGGCAACGGCGGCGGCGGTACTGGCGGCGTCGTTCGTTCCGCAATTTGCGCGGGCGCAGGGCGACGCCCGCATTCTCGACGCGCTCGTCTCGAAAGGGCTTCTCGAAAAGGCGGAGGCGGACGACCTGAAAAAGGGCATGGCGGAAATCCCCGTAGTGGAAACGCCGACCGACACGTTCCTGAGGATTTCGGGCAAAATGCAGTCGCAGTACGAATACATCTACGCCGACTGCACCGACGGCGCGGTTGCCGACTCCTCCGCGAGCGTCAGCAAATTCATAATCCGCCGAATGATTCTCACATTCAATTCGGACAACAAGCGCGACTGGGGCACCCAGCTTTCCTTCGACTTCATTCTGCCCAACCAAATGTCCATCACATACCTCTGGAAGCGCGTTGACTGCAATTTTGTCAAGGGCGAATTCAGGTTCGGATACGTCAAGCCGAATTTCTGCTTCGAGGAAAACATGTCGCCGTTCAAGCTCTATTGCGTTGAGCGTTCCGTGGCTACCTACTACTGGGGCGGTCCGCGCAAGGGAAGCGCGCGCAAGCTCGGCTTTGCGTCGTTCATGACGGGCGCGTTCTGGTACGGCGAATCGCGCGAAATCAAGGGGCTGAAATACGCCTTTGCCGCGACGAACTCCGACAACTACAAGGTAGGCTACGAGTCCATTTCCGACGGCTCGGACAACGCGCCCAACGTCTGGGTAAGCTCGTCCTACGCGGCGGACATCGGCGGAGTCAAAACCACTTTCGGTCTGAACCTCGGCTGGGGCTCGGCGGCGAACAAGACGGGCCGCTACTGCGCAACGGCAATGTACGGCGCAAACCCGTACATTACCCTCGACTGGGGCGCGCTCCGCACATACGCGGAATTCATAATCACGCAGGCGGACGGCGCAAAATGCCTCGACGGCTCGTACGACTCGCAGCTGCCGTTCGGTCTGAACTACATGGTTGAATACAAGTTCGACATCGGCGAATTCGGGAAAATCGGCCCCGCGTTCAGGTTCTCGTACCTCGACACCGACGGGCGCGGCGTGTCGCCGTCGGACGTAATCAGGCAGAGCGTGAACGTTTCGGGCGACACCCCGTACCTGCGCGTGAAAAGCTTTTACTTCGGTCTGAATTGGTACATTCGCGGGGACAATCTGAAAGTCCAAAGCGGCTACGAATACGCGCACTTCGACGGAGGCGTCGGCGGGGCGCACGGGCTGGACGTAAACTGGTTCAGAACACAGGTTCAAGTTCTATTTTAAGGAAACACTAAATGAAACCGAAACAAATAATAGCATTGACGATATCAATCTCGGCGGGACTCATCGCGCTGTTGATGTCGCCCGAAAACTACCACATTGCCAATCTCAGCGTTGTCGAACAGCGCGTTATTGCGCTTTTTATCTTCGCCGCGCTTATGTGGATTACCGAGGCTGTTCCGATTTGGACAACTTCGGTTCTCACAATCGTGCTCATGCTCCTGACTGTCTCCGACAGCTCGTTTTCGTTCCTCCGCGGCGAAAATATCGAGGGGGCGCGCGCGTTCGGCAAACTCATAAAATACAAGTCGTTGATGGCGACGTTTGCCGACCCCATCATCATGCTGTTCATGGGCGGCTTCTTTCTGGCAATCGGCGCGGGCAAGTGCGGCTTGGACAAGAATTTGGCGAGGGTGCTTTTCAGCCCCTTCGGAAACAAGTCGCAGACGGTGCTCTTGGGCTTGATGTTCGTCTCGGCGGTGTTCTCGATGTTCATGAGCAACACGGCGACTACCGCAATGATGTTCGCGGTAATGACCCCCATTCTCGCGCCGATGGAAAACAGCGGCAAGGGCAGAATCGCGCTCGTCTTGGCTATCCCCGTTGCGGCGAATATCGGCGGTATCGGTACGCCCATCGGCACGCCCCCGAACGCAATCGCGCTCAAATACCTCAACGACGTGGACGGCCTCAACTTGGGAATCGGCTTCGGACAGTGGATGGTCGCGATGGTTCCGTTCGTGATTTTGCTGATACTCGTTTCGTGGTATCTGCTCATCAAGCTTTTCCCGTTCAACCGCAAAACCCTCGACATTTCGTTTGAAGGTACTTTCGAAAAATCGCGCAAGGCGTACATCATCTACGCGACGTTCGCGGTTACGGTATTTTTGTGGATGTTCGACAAATTCACGGGCATCAACTCGAACGTAGTGGCGATGGTTCCCATGGCGGTCTTCACTGTTACGGGCATTGTGGATAAAAACGACCTCAAACAAATCAGCTGGGACGTTCTCTGGCTCGTCGCGGGCGGCTTCGCGCTCGGCGTCGGCTTGCAGGAAACGGGCTTGGCAAAGCACATGATTGACTCAATCCCCTTCGGAACATGGTCGGCGACGGCTACGATTATCGGGTCGGGTCTGCTGTGCTACGCAATGTCCACGTTCATGTCGCACACGGCGACGACCGCGCTTCTCGTCCCCGTTCTGGCGGCGGTTGCGGCAGGCATGAAAGACGCGCTGGCGTCGTTCGGCGGCGAACCCACGCTGCTTGTGGGCGTCGCGCTTTCGGCGTCCCTTGCGATGGCGCTTCCCATCAGTACGCCCCCGAACGCAATCGCGCACTCGGCGGGTCTTACAACCCAAAGACAGATGGCGACAATCGGCATTTTGGTCGGCGCAATCGGTTTGTCGGTCGGCTACGTTTTGCTGTTCTTCCTCGGAAGCATAAAATACTTCTAAAAGCCGACTCGGAACTTTCCGCAAAAGCCCCTCCGCAAGAGGGGTTTTTTTGCGCCCGCGCCTCGGCGTTTTGCGCGTTCCGCCCCCTCCGCCCGCGCGTTTCCGCAAACGGCCGCTTTTTTCATTAAAGCTTGAAAACGCCGATAAATCTGGTTTACTTTTGCGGCATAATGGAATTGAAAAATCTGATAAAATTGGCGGCGGCGGCAGTGCTCTCGCTCGCTTCCGTATCGACCCTTTCGGCGGCGGACAAAAAAAGGACTATACAAGTAGGCTATTTCCCGAATATCTCGCACGCGCAGGCGCTGGTCGCGCACCAGCTTACAAGACAGGGCAAGGGCTGGTTCGAGTCGCGGCTGGGCGACGGCGTGGAAATCAAGTGGCGTCTTTTCAACGCGGGGCCGAGCGCGATGGAATCGATGTTCGCGGGGGCTGTCGATATTACATACGTCGGGCCGAACCCCGCAATCAACGCGTTCGCAAAAACGCGCGGGCGCGACGTGCGCATTCTCGCGGGTTCGGCTGACGGCGGCTCGGCGCTGGTGGTAAACCCCGCGGCGAAAATCGAAAAGCCCGCCGACTTCAAGGGCAAGAAAATAGGCACGCCGCAGCTCGGCAACACGCAGGACGTCGCATGCAGGGCGTGGCTGATTTCGAACGGCATTCAGGTAAAACTCACCTCCGGCGACGCGCACGTTATAGCTACTCCCAACCCCGAACAGCTGCCGCTTTTCAAGCGCGGGAACCTCGACGCGGTCTGGACGGTCGAGCCGTGGATAACGCGCCTCGAAAAGGAGGCGGGCGGAAAGGTTTTCCTCGAACAGAAAGAGGCGGTAACAACCGTTCTTGCTACATGCAACAGGGCGTTGAAAAAATACCCCGACCTCGTGGAAAAATTCACAAAGGCGCACGCCGAACTCACCGACTGGATTAACAAAAACCCCGAAGAGGCGCAGAAACTCGCCCGCATGGAGTTGGAGGCAATCACGGGCGGCAAAATTTCCGCCGAGCTTGTAAAATCGGCGTGGCCGCGCCTTACGTTCACCTCGAACATAAACAGGCAGGAACTTCAAAAATTTTGCGACTACGCATTCCAGTGCGGGTTTATCAAACGCAAAATCGACATGAACCCGATATACGCCGACAAAAAATGAGCGTAAAGGCAGAACTACAAAACGTCACGGCGAAACTCGTCGTGGACAAGGTAAGCAAGACGTTCGACTCCGCGCAGGGGCGGGTGGAGGCTCTCAAAGACGTGAGCCTTACAATCAACGAGGGCGAATTCGTCTGCCTCGTAGGACCGAGCGGCTGCGGAAAATCGACGCTGTTGAACATGGTCGCGGGCTTGGACGAGCCGGATTCGGGCAGAATCCTCGTTGAGGACACTCCCGTAAAAGGCCCGGGGCGCGACCGCATGGTGATGTTTCAGGAGCACGCGCTCTTTCCGTGGCTCGACGTCATGGGGAACGTCATGTTCGGGCTGAAACTCAAACCCAACCTTACCGACCCCGAACGCAGGGAGGTTGCCAAATTCTACCTGCACTTGGTGGGCTTGGAGCAGTTTGCGCACGCGTCGGTGCACGAGCTTTCGGGCGGCATGCGCCAGCGCGTGGCTTTGGCGCGTTCGCTTGCGCCCAACCCCCGCATTCTCCTGATGGACGAAACTTTCGGCGCGCTCGACGCGCTCACGCGCG
>DHMA01000212.1:0-191 GCA_002405555.1 Opitutia bacterium UBA4654 | reverse complement strand
CTCACGCGCGAGCAGCTCTACGGGGAAATCCAGCAGATTTGGGAGAAGCGCAAAAAGACGATTCTTTTCGTAACCCACAATATCCGCGAAGCCGTGTGCTTGGGCGACAGGGTTGTTCTGTTCTCGCCGCACCCCGGCAGAATTGTGCGGACTTTCGATATAGACCTGCCGCGCCCGCGCGACATCAACGA
>DHMA01000092.1 GCA_002405555.1 Opitutia bacterium UBA4654 | reverse complement strand
GACCTATTTTTGGGCACAGTGCACATTCGCGCCGTCGTTTTGGAGGAATCCGACAACCCCAAGTATTTCAGAGGCTCTGTCGACCACGCGTCGGCGGGCGCGATATTCGCGACGGCAAACGGACTTCCCCTGCTTGCGTACATTTCGGCGGGGCACCATTCGGGGCTTCACGACAGCGAGGGCTTGAAGCAGCGTCTTGCCAAGCGCGAATGTCTCGATGCGGTCGAGGCTCGCGTTTCGCGCTTCCTTGCCGAAAACAAAATTCCGCCGCTTGAAAGTTTCGCCGGCAGAAATATCGGCGAGCACTCGCTCAACATGCTTGTGCGGCTGCTGTTTTCGGCTCTCGTCGACGCCGACTATCTTGACACTGAAAAGTTCTTCTATCCGAATCGCGAGCGCGGCAAATACGATTCGCTCGAAGTCCTGCTGGGGCGTTTGGAGACCCGCATGGACGCGCTTTTCGAATCCGCGCCCGACACAAAGCTGAACCGCCTGCGACGCGACATTGACAGACAGTGCTCCGACGCCGCGGAATCCGACGGTGGCTACTTTTCGCTGAGCGTTCCCACGGGCGGCGGCAAGACTCTGGCGTCGATTCTGTGGGCGCTGAAATTTGCCGTAAAACACGGCAGGCGGCGCGTGATTGTCGCGATTCCGTACACGAGCATAATTTCGCAGACGGCGGCGCAGTACAGAAAAATTTTCGGCGACGAAAACGTCTTGGAGCACCATTCGAATGTCGAGCCTGACAAAATTTTCGACGAAAACGGACAGCCGACCGCCGCGCGTTTCGCCTCCGAAAATTGGGACGCGCCGATTGTCATAACAACGAACGTCCAGCTGTTCGAGTCGATGTACGCAAATTCGCCGTCGCGCGTCCGCAAACTCCACAACATATGCAAAAGCGTGATTGTTTTGGACGAGGCGCAAATGCTCCCTCCCGATTTCCTGAACCCCATTCTTTGGGGGCTTGACGCTTTCGTGAAAATCGGCGGGGCGTCGGTGCTGTTTTGCACGGCAACGCAGCCCGTATTTTCGGGGCGGATAGGCTCGAACACCGCCGCGTTCGAATCTCCCGTAAGGGACGTCCGCGAGATTATCGCCAATCCCGACGAGTTGCGGGAGGCGTTTCGGCGCACGAAAATTTCGTTCCTCCCCGACAAGTTCGACACCGCGGACTTTGCCGAATTCCTGCGCGGGCGCGGCGGGTCTTTCCTGTGCATATGCAATACGCGCGCGCACGCCGCCGAAATATTTTCGGCGTTGGGCGACGATTCCGCGTTCCACCTTTCGCGGTCGATGTGTACGGCGCATATCGACGATGTTCTGGCGAAAATAAGGGCGTCGCTTTCCGCGGGGAAGCCGACGCGGGTTGTCGCCACCCAGCTTGTCGAGGCGGGCGTGGATTTGGACTTCCCCGAAGTCTTCCGCGAACGCGCTGGGCTTGACAGCATAATTCAGGCGGCGGGGCGATGCAACCGCGAGGGCCGCGCGGAGCTTGGTAGCGTGTTTGTGTTCGACACAAAAAAGCCCGTCGGCCGCGGTTTTATATACAACGGCGCATGCGCGTTGAACGAAACCCTTGCTTGTTGCCGAAACGCCGCGCCCGATTCGCGTGAAGTTGTTGCAAAATATTTCGGAAGCTTTTTCTCGCGCTGCGAAAATTTCGACGCTCCCGCGGTCGGCGATTTGCTCGTAAAGGGCGCGGCTTGCGGAGTCTTCGAGTTCGAAACCGCGGCGGACAATTTCCGCCTGATAGACGACAGCGGCAGCGCCGAGGTTCTCGTTCCGTATTCCGACGGCGCGGACTTGTGCAAACGCGTTGCAGACGGATTTACTGGCGATTCGCATTTCTTCCGCAAACTCCGACGCTATTGCGTTTCTGTTCGGAAAACTCAGCTGGAGGAACTTTTAAAGGCGGGGCAGATTGCGGATTTTAACGGTATATACGTTTTGCTTGATTCAAGTTCGTATTCCGAAAAAATCGGATTGACAATCAGCAACAATATATTAAACGATGTGCTAATGGTGTAGGAGATATTATGGAGTATAAAAATAAAGAGTTTTGCATAGAAGTTTGGGGAGACTACGCGTGCTTTACGCGTCCCGAATTGAAAGTCGAAAGGGTGAGCTACGACGTCATGACGCCGTCAGCCGCGCGGAATATTTTTCAGGCCATATTCTGGAAGCCCGCGATAAACTGGATTGTCAAGCGCATCGAAGTTTTGTCGCCCATAAAATGGGTTTCCGTGAAGCGCAACGAGGTTGCGGCGTTGGCGTCGAAATCGGGCGGCGGCGTGTATATCGAAGATAAACGCCAGCAGAAGTCGGGAACCTTCCTAAAAGACGTTCGTTATCGTATTTACGCGGAGCTTGATTTCATTCCCGTCGGCAAGCGTCAGCCGCGCGAACGGAAATCCAAACTTTCGGATACGGAAGAGGAGCGCGGATTTCGGGTGGATGAGAACCCCGCAAAATACAACGCGATGTTCGAGCGCAGGGCGTCGAAAGGGCAGTGCTTTACGACGCCGTATTTGGGCTGCCGCGAATTTTCGGCGAATTTCAGGCTTGTTTCGGACGGCGAAGAATTGCCGCCGCCGATTCCCGAAACGCGCGACTTGGGAATCATGCTTTTCGACATGGATTTTACCGATACGAAAAATCCCATGCCGATGTTTTTCCGCGCGAAGCTTGAAAACGGGGTTTTGAACGTGCCGAATCCAAACAGCGGGGAGATTTTAAGATGATTCTAAAAGCGCTTTACGACTACTACCAACGCAAGCTCAAGCTCGGCGAAATCGCCCCGCTTGGCTTTGAAGACAAGGCGATTCCGTTTTTGGCGGTAATAGGCGAGGACGGAAAGCTGCTTGCGCTTGAAGATA
>DHMA01000028.1:5648-6233 GCA_002405555.1 Opitutia bacterium UBA4654 | reverse complement strand
TCTCGAAGAGGCGGGCAAGCGCGTCGACGCAAACAACTACAAGACGGACAAGTCGAAGTCGCCCACTCTGTACATCGCTCTGCGCGACTATGCCGAGGCAAAAGAGCTTGACCTCTCCAAATATTTCTCCGACATCAACGTTTCGGACATTAAAATCCTCAAAAAGAAAAACGACATTCTTTTGAAGGAACTCTACCGCCAGAGCAAGGGCGCGCTCAAAAAGGGTCTCGACTTGCAGGGCGGCGTTTCGTTCACTCTTGAAATCGACGAAACCAACCTAAATTCCGACGAACTCACCCGCAAGGGACAGCTCGACGACGTTCTGACGGTCATGAACAACCGTATCAACGGCTTGGGCATTACCGAACCCACAATCCGCGTCGTCGGCGGCAAGGCAATCGAAGTCCAGATGCCGGGCGTTTCTCTCAAAGACAACCCCGAAGCAATCGAAGAACTTTCGCGCCCCGCAAAGCTCGAATTCAGACTCGTCCACCGCAACCTGCGCCCGTCCTCGGCGAAGCCGCTTCCCTCGGAAATTCCTGCGGGCTACGAAGTGCTGATTATGGAAACCGAACGTCTCGGCAA
>DHMA01000028.1:0-5582 GCA_002405555.1 Opitutia bacterium UBA4654 | reverse complement strand
GTCGAAGAACCCATGTTCGTACGCCGCCGCGCGGAGGCAAAAGGCGACATCATCAAACGCGCCTACCCCGCAATGGAAGACGCTAACCGTTTCAGCGTTGCAATGGAATTTACGCCGTCGGGCGCAAAAGTGTTCGAAAGAATCACGACCGAAATTCTTGAAGGCGACCGCAACACGGGCACAAAACAGTCGCTCGCAATCGTCCTCGACGGACGCCTGATGAGTGCGCCGCACATTCAGAGCGTCATCAGCGACAGAGGCTCAATCACTGGCAACTTCACGCGCCGCGAGGCAATCGAACTCGCCAACGCGCTCAACAACCCGCTTGCGGTCGGCTTGAAGCGCACGTCGCTCAACGAAGTAGGGCCTTCGCTCGCGTCGGAGGCTCGCGACAGCTCGTTTTTGGCTGCGGGAATCGGCACGGCGTTCATCATTGCGTTCATGATTTTCGTATACTACGGAATGGGCGTTATCGCGGTTGTTTCGGTGTTCATCAACATTCTGATTCTTGTGGGCGTGCTCGCAAGCTTCGGCGCGACAATGACGCTTCCCGGCATCGCGGCGTTGGTGCTAACGGTCGGCATGGCGGTTGACTCAAACATTCTCGTGTTCGAACGCATGCGCGAAGAGGCGAAACTCGGCAAGAGCCTCTGGACATGCCTGCAACTGGGCTACGAAAAGGCGTTCTCGACAATCGTTGACGCAAACATCACGACCCTGATTTCGGCGATAATCCTTTGGAAATTCGGGACAGGCCCCGTCAAGGGCTTCGGCGTTACGCTTGCAATCGGTATTTTCACGACCCTTTTTGCGGTGCTTATTTTCAGCCGCGCAATGCTCGAACTTTCCGTAAAATACGGGGTTGTCCGCAACGCGCTCATGCGCTCTCTGATTTCGAACGACCTTAAATTCAAGTTCCTCGACCACGCCAAAACTTCGTTTATCGTCTCGTGGGTGGTAGTGCTCGTCGGCGTTGCGACGGTAATTTCGCGCGGCGACAAATCGCTGAGCATCGACTTCACCGGCGGCGACATCGTAACAATGTCGTTCAACGAAGCGCACAAAATTCCGATTGGCGAAATCACGAAACTCAGCGAATCCACAAGCGACACCGGTATCGGCGAAATTCAGGCGGCGTACCAGACCGACCTTTCGTCGAAGGCGGAACGCCTCGTCTTGCAGGTCGAAAGCGAAAAGGGTCAGCGCGTGTTCGACATGCTCTCCCACAAATTCCCGCAGGCGGACTTGAAGCTTGTTTCGCAGCAGAGCGTGGGCGCTACGGTTAGCGGCGAAATCACGCGCGACGCGTTCATCGCGGTTGCGCTTTCGCTCTTGGCGATGCTCGTTTACATCGCGGTAAGATTCGAATTCAGCTACGGTGTCGGCGCGTTGGTCGCAACCGCGCACGACGTTGTCATGACAATCGGCTTGTACGTTATCTTCGGTCTGCTCGGCGTGGGTTCGGGACAGTTCTCCGCCCCGATGGTCGCGGCAATCCTGATGGTCATGGGCTATTCAATCAACGACAAAATCGTTATTTTCGACCGTATCCGCGAAGAGCTTGTCCTGAAACCGACAATGACTTTGCGCGACATCATCAACTTCTCAATCAACCGCACGCTGTCGAGAACATTGCTCACAAGCGTAACTACATTCGGCGTTTCGGTAGCGCTGTTCGTGTTCTCCACGGGCATTATCGTCGACTTCTCGCTGGTGTTCATGCTGGGCGTCGCGGTCGGCACGTTCTCGTCGATATTCATCGCAAGCCCCGTGTTCTTCTGGTGGAACAAGGGAAGCCGCGCGCGCGTCGACAAGGAGCGCGACGACAACAACGCAAAGCCCAAGGAATGGGAAGCGTAGTCCGAACGGCTCGAAATCCGCAAAAAAGCGAATCCGCAAAGGGTTCGCTTTTTTTTGTTTTTGTGCGCCGCCGAAACGCCCGCAACGGCAGAAAATCCGAGAGATTTTTCCGCTTTCGCAAGACTTGCAACGGGCTTTCCCCCGCGCGGAATGCGTTCGCGCCCGCTTGGCGTAGTTTGGAAAATAGCCAATCGGGCGAATAATATTACCCGCCGATTGTTCGCAGAATTGATTGTTTCCGCGTCTATTTCGCAGATTCCGCCGCGGAAAATCCGCCGATTTTTCGGCGCAGCGGCGCATTGCGGAAACTCCGCGCGCGCGCCGCAAAAAATTTTGCGCGCAAAATTGCGCGCGCCGCAAAAATTTTGTGGATTTTAAATCGGCGCGGGTATATTTTAGAAAACAATGAAATGGAACGAAGTTAATTTCGACAGAAAGCTGGCGGAAGATTTGGGCGCGTATCTGGGCGTGAGCCCGATTCTCGGCGCGCTCATTCTGCAACGCGGGTACAGCGACTTACTGCGGGCAAAAATGTTCATGCGCCCGAAACTTGCCGACTTGGACGACCCGTTCAGGGTCAAGAACCTGCGCCGCGCGGTTCTCAGAATAATAGAGGCGATAGAGAAAAAGGAAAGCATTCTGGTTTTCGGCGACTACGACGTAGACGGCATAACAAGCACAACGCTTCTTGTGGGCATTTTGCGCCACTTCGGACTGTCGCCGTCGTACTTCGTTCCGCGCCGAATGGAGGAGGGCTACGGGCTTAGCGAGGCGGCGTTGGAACGCGCGCTTTCGAACGGCAAACCGTCGCTTCTGATTGCGCTCGACTGCGGCACAAACGCGGTCGAAGCAATCAAATACATTCGCGACAAGGGCATAGATTTGATTGTCGTAGACCACCATCAGGCGAAGGACGTCTCCGTAGACGACCACATTCTCATAAACCCGCACGTGCACAATATCGGCGCGACTCCGTGGAGCCAGCTGTGCACCGTGGGGCTTGTCTTCAAGCTCGCGCACGGACTGATAAAGGAAATGCGCCAGCGCAACGACCGCCGCTCGTGGGAAATCAACCTGAAAGACTACCTCGATTTGGTCGCGCTCGGAACCGTCGCCGACCTCGTGCCGCTCGTGGACGAAAACCGCATAATGTCGCGCTACGGAATCAAGCGTCTGAAATCGACGCGCCGCACGGGCATTCAGGCTCTGATTCAGGCAAGCGGAATCGCCCTCGGCGAAGACATCACGCCGATTGACATCTCGTTCAAACTCGGCCCGCGAATCAACGCGAGCGGACGATTGGCGGACGCGTCCCTGCCGCTCGAAATGCTTTTGGGCGACGACTTCACAACATGCTACCGCGCCGCGTGCGAACTCAACGACATCAACAAGGAGCGTCAGGAAATCGAGCGCGGCGTCTTGGAGGACGCAATGAAACAGGTCGAAGACAGGCGGCTCGACAAATACCCGTGCATCGTAGTCTACGACCCAAGCTGGCACCCAGGGGTTGTCGGAATCATAGCGGGCAAGCTCAGCCGCGAATTCCACAAGCCCGTAATCGTTTTCGGCGAAGTGGACGAGGGCTTCACAAAGGGTTCGGGAAGAAGCATTGCGGGAATCGACCTTGTCGAATGCCTCGCGCCGTGCGGCGACATTCTCGGCAGTTGGGGCGGGCACCCCATGGCGGTCGGCGTTTCGGTCAAGGAGGGCTGTGTTGATGTTTTCAGGGAAAAACTATCCGAAACTATCATCAAAAAATACGGCGACGACATCGATTTTTCCCCCAGCGTCAACATTAATTTGACCCTCGATTCCTCCGACGTGGGCATAGAGCTTCTCGACGAGCTTGAACTTCTGCACCCCTACGGCGAGGGCAACCGCGAGCCGACTTTCGCGTTGAAGAAAATCGTGCTGACGAAGCCCGTGGAAGTCTTCGGGGCGGCGCAAAACTACCGTTTCCAGATCCCGCTCGGCGACGGCGGCTGGATTAGCGCGGTGGCGTGGAAGGGCGGCGACAAGCTTCCGCCCGTCGGCAAGCCGATTGACTTGGCGGTAAAGCTCGGCTGGAACAGGTGGAACAAGCGCAAAACCCCGCAGGCTACGCTGATTGACTGGCGCGAGTCGCAGTAGATTCCGCCGAATTTTCCTGCGCGCATCGCGCTTTTTTTCGCCCCGACTCCGCGCATGCGACGTAAATTCCGCCCGCGCCGAAAGTCCGCGCGGGGAGTTTATCCGAAGAGTACGAGCGCAACCGCGCCCAAAATCATGAGCGAGCCTACCGCCCGCCGCGCCGCCGTGCCCTGCGTCAGAGACTCCAAGCCCGACACATATTTCCCGATTGCGAACACGAACACGACCGACATTATTCCGCGCGTGTTGTAGAGAATGTTGCAAAGCGGCGCGCCCACTCCGTCCGCGAGCGCAAAGAACATAAACAGCGATTCCGCGACCATCAAAGCCGCCGCCGCGCCGCCGAGCGCAAGGTTTTTCCGCCCCGCGCTCCGAATGTCGCGCCAGCACTGACCGAAGTAGGGCAGGGTGGATAGAATCAGCACAAAATTGCAGAGGCAAAGCAGGGAGAGCGGCGAAAAATTGGGCGAAAATTTTTGAATGAAAACGTCGCACGCCGCGTAGGACGTGCACGCCCAGAGCGCAAGCGCAAAGGTTATCCACTCTTTTTTTGACGAAATTCGGCGTTTAGAGTAGCCCATTATAAATACCGCCGCGCAACAAATAATGCCTGCGGCAATCATTGTATGTGGAAGCTCCATGCCGATTATTATCCGCGAAAGCGTCAGAACAGCGAGGATTTTCAGCCCCATAATCGGCGTCATCAGGCTGACTTCGCCCTTGTGGGCGCAGAGGAACGTGGCGAAATTTCCCATCGCAAAAAACACGCCCACAAGCAGGGGCTGCCACACGAGAGCAAAATCCTTCACGCCGCCTTCGGTAAAAAGCGAGGGCATGAAGAGAATCCACATCGAGACATTGTTGAAAACGAGAATGGAAGTCGGCGAAAGTTTTTCGTCGCTCGTGGCGAGTTTTACGAGAATCACGCTGAGGCTGTAAAGCGCGGCGGCGATTACCGGAAATGAAATTTCGTAATTCATAAAAAGCGCGATTGTAGCGCGGCGGCGGCGCATTGAAAGAAAATTTTTAGCGTCGGGCGTCGGGACGCGCTCGGGCGGGGTTCGGTACTGCTGCGGGACGTGTCGAGAGGCTGGCGGAGTGTGGCGCGTTCGGGCTGGCGGCGCAAGACGGCGGGAGCTAAGGGACGCTATGAGAAGACGCGTCGGGCGGCGAAACGGGGGGGCGGCGGGCTGTGGCGATACATTGGCGGCGAGGCGGGCGGAGTAGGGGGCGCGTCGGGCGCGGCGCGGAGATTTTCCGATTTTTTTCTCGCGGAGTGCGGAAAAAAATCCAACATTTTTGGCGATGGATACGAAATATTTTTCGAAAGTCAATCCCGCCGATTTCGACGCAGTTGTCGATTCAAAAAAAGTCGGGCTTTACATTCTCAAAAACAAAAACGGCGCGGAGATGTCGGTTACGAACTTCGGCGCGCGCGTTGTCGAGCTTTTTGTGCGCGACAGAAACGGCGAGTTTGCCGACGTCGTTCTCGGGCACAATACGCTCGACGAATATGTGCATTTCAAGGGCGAGCGTTTTCTGGGCGCTACCATCGGACGCTACGGCAACCGCATAGCAAAGGGGCGGTTTTC
>DHMA01000163.1 GCA_002405555.1 Opitutia bacterium UBA4654 | reverse complement strand
AAACGCCCTTAGACTGGTGCTATGACGCGCCGCTAAAAGAGCGAGATGCGCGACGGCAGGAATTCGCTGCGATAGGCGTAGAGCGACTTGATGTACTTGTCCGCCTTCGGGTAGTTCAGGAACGACATCGTCTTCGGGTCGTACACCAGCGGAATGTTCGGTTCGCAGAGCGCGACCATTCCCAGCAACGCCATTTCCGTGAACGGAGCCGCGTAGTCGAAATTGCCGACCGACTGTCTGCCTTCCAAGCAACAGATTGCCCATTCCTTGTGGGGATTGTTCGGGGCAACCGAGCGGGGAATCGTCTTCTTCGGAAGCGCGCCCGATTTCGCCAAGTCCTTCATGCGCGAAGCCGGCCAAATGCGCGAGCCTACGCCGTATTCGTTGGTGTATACGGTTTCCTTTGTGCCCACGATGAACGTCGCGTTGATGTTGCGCGGGTCGTCGAGGAACGCCTTGTCCACGCGCTTAATCGCCTTCGGCTTTCTGCCGCCGTCGTACCAGTGCAGGCGGATTTTTCCGCCGACGCCGCGTTCGTTTGCGAAAGTCATAACCGACGACGCCTGACTCGGCCAGCTGTAATCGTTGAAAGGTGTCGAGTTGCCGACGACTTCCTGCGGGAAGCCGAGGTCGAACGCCGAATAGGGAACGTCGAGGAAGTGGCAAGCCATGTCGCCCGCAGCCCCCGTGCCGTAGTTGCGCAGACCGCGCCATTTGAACGGAACGAACGCGCTGTTGTAGGGCTGGTAGGGAGCGACGCCGAGCCACAGGTTGTAGTCGAGCGTGGCGGGAACGGGCTGACCCGCGGGCATTTTGAGGTCTCCCTGCGGCCAAATCGGGCGGTTTGTCCAGATGTGGATGTCTTCGATTTCACCGAGGATTCCGGCTTCGTACCATTCGCGGATTACGCGCCAGCCCTCGTTTGTGTGTCCCTGATTGCCCATTTGCGTGATGACGCCCGCCTTTTTGGCGAGACGCTTCAATTCTTCCGCCTCCCAAATAGTGCGGGTGAGGGGCTTTTCGCAGAAGACGTGCTTGCCGTTGGCGATTGCCCACGCGGCAATCGGGTAGTGCATGTGGTCGGGAGTGCAGACGGCGACGGCGTCGATGGAATCGCCGAGTTTGTCGAACATCACGCGGTAGTCGCGGAAACGGGGAACCGCGGGGAAATCCTTGTAGGCCTTTGCCGCGCGGACGTCGTCAACGTCGCAGAACGCGGTGAGCTTGACCCTTTCGAACGCGCCGAGCGACTTGACCGCCGCATAGCCGCGGCCGCCGCAACCGACAACCGCCACGCGGAGCAGTTCGTTTGCGCCGAATTTTTTGGTTTCGCCGAACGCGGAACGTCCGCCGAGGAACATAGCGGCACTGCCGAGCAACGCCGAATTTTTGAGGAACTCTCTTCTGTTGAACATGTTTTAGCCTTTGTAGTTAAGTAAAATCGGGGGAAAGACCGCGCGGAGGCGGAATTTTCGAAAGGACGTCCGCCGTGCGGCGGGCGAGGCTCGCGACTCCCCTTAAACATGTAAAATTCAAAAAGAAGTGCCAAAATAGTCAACAATTTTTTGCGTCCAAAAGCCGCGCCGAGCATGCGGCGGCGCGATTTTTCGAAATTCCGTTAAAAAAATTTAAAGAAAACGCTTGATTTGTCCGAAAAAAGAATAGAGTATTATGACGGTTCGCGGGAGATTTGCCGTCGGCAAGTGTCGCCCGAACCGTCAACCTCAATAGAGGCGTTCTATGAAATACCGAAAAGAAAACGTCGCCGTGTTCGACTACGAACTGCGCGACGGAAACAAATTCGGCGCAACAAAATACCACTGCCGCCCGTCGGCCTCGCTGGAAGAATACATTGAGCGGGAGTTAAAGCTCGACGGATTTTTCCGCAACAACCGCGAAATTACGGGCGCGCAAAGGGCGTTTGCGCTGAATTAGTCGCAATCGCGACGCGGGTGCGGCGAAAACTCGAACGGGCAACGACGCACTCATAAAAAAGGGGCGACCGCTATCAAGCAGGTCGCCCTTTTTTTGTGCGGATTCGGAATTTCCAGCCGAAACCTCGCGCACTTTTGCGCATAATTTCCGCGCGGCGACGCGGAGGAACGCGTCGGGGGCGTCCGAAAAAACTTGCCTTGAAAATCCGCCCACTTAGAACGTTTCGGCATGACACATGCGAAAATCCTTTTTGCCGCAGGCGCGGCATTCATACTCGCGGCGACAGTTGCGGTTGCGAAAAACTACGGCGCGCTCGAAATAGAGCCGAAAGGCACGGCGGTTTCGAACGGAACGAGAATGTCGGTTGTGTGGCGTTTCGTAAGACAGGAGGAAGCCGTAAAAATAGGCTCGGAAAAATCGGGCGAAAAGCTCTACGAGCTGTCGGGCGCGATTTCGACGAAGAAAATCGGCGAGATGAAAATCGCCCAGAGGGTCGAAAAAATTTCGGACTCGCGGACGCGCTTCGAAGCGGAGACCGAAATAGTGGGCACGCCGCCGCGCGGCTCGAAGCTCCGCCCGTCGTTCCAGTTCCACCTGCCCGCCGACGTCTTCGACGGCAGGATTTTCGCCGACGGCAAATGCGTCGCGCCCGACGCGAAACAATTTTCGGCGTCGGAGCTTTCGATACAGTCGGAAAACGGCGAGCTTAAAATAGGCGGGAAGCTCGACGTCGAAATAAAGGAGAGCGTGCGGCAGAAAGTGCTGAAATACCGCTCCATTTCAATCATGTTCGACGAGCTTGGCGGCGGAAAATACAAGGCCGCCCTCGACTTCTCGTTCGACAAAAACAAAAAGCCCGTCCCGCTCGCGAACGAGTACACCGTGAGGGAATCGCGCGACTACATACCGATGCCCAACCCGCGCAAAACCGAAAAGAACTCCGCCCTCGACTTCTCGTTCCTGCTCGACGCCCCCGCGGGCAAATACGGCTTCGTCAAGGCTGTCGGCGACTCTTTCGTGTTCGAAAAACGCCCCGACCGCAAGGCGCGGTTTTTCGGCGCAAACGTCTGCCAGACCGCAACCATTCCGTCGGGAGAGTCGGCAACCGCGCTCGCAGAGGAGTTCGCGGCGTCGGGCTACAACACCGCCCGCCTCCACCAGTTCTCGCTAATCCTGCGCGGCAAAAAGGGCGACTTCGCCGAGCTTAACCAAAAGAACATGGACAAGTTCGACTTCCTCTTCGCCGAGCTTAAAAAACGCGGAATCTACATCACGACCGACTTCTACGCCTCAGGCAGGCTCTTCCCCGAAGAATTCGACGACGTATCCTACCGCGGCGACAACATGAAGGCGCTGTTTTTCGTCTCCGACAAAGCGCGCGCGGCGTTGAAGCGGTTTATCGCAAACTTTCTCAACCACGTCAACCCCTACAC
>DHMA01000112.1:2007-4743 GCA_002405555.1 Opitutia bacterium UBA4654 | reverse complement strand
GTCGAAAACTGCGCGATTGTCGCCCGCGTTGCAAACGGCAAGTGGGTTAAGTGGTCGTTTGCACCCGCAATCCACGACACAATAGGTTCGATAACTTTCGGCGCGAATCTGCCGCTCGGCGAGCACGGCTGGACGGTCTACCCCGATCCGCTCAACCCGACAACGCCGCTTGTGTCGGTCTCCGAACTGACGGCAGCCCCCACCGTCGGCAAGCTCGAAGACGCGGGGCAGTTTATGCTGCGCTGCCTTGCAATCTACGGCGACGGCGACGACAAAATCGAGTTCGACACGGAGGGCGCGAGCATCGACATTTCGCTTTCGACCGAGGACGCGCAGAACGACCGCCTGATAAAGTTCGGCAAAAACCTCACCGACATTTCGGTTTCGGCGAAGGCAAAGCCGCGCAACATTACGCTTGCAAAGTGGCAGTCGCTCACCGGCATTACGACGACCGACACAATCGGGCAGTTCAAGGGCGTGGCGAGCTTCCCGAACCTCGTTCTTCGCGGCGCGAAAAAGGACGACGTGCTGTTCACGCTCGTTTCCGCCCGCGTGAAGGACCCGTCGGCGACGTTCTCGCCGAAAGACGCGCTGATGGACGAGCTGACGTTCGAGGCCCACGGCGACGCTATGGGCGACAACAAGCTCACAATCGGCAAAGCCGCCGCCGACTTCGTTTTCGAAGAGGAGGCGGGCGACTGACTGCCCGCCGTCGACGGGGCGGCCCTTGCCGTCGATTCGGCGGCGGTGGTGGTAAACCTCAAAGAATCCTAACCTGCAACGCAAATGGCGGCATACCTCATATTTCAGCCCTACAACGCGGCGACTGCGGCGATTCTGGCGCGGACGGACGACGGGCAGACCTGTACGGTCTCCGCCGCCGCGCCGAACGCGTCGCGAATTTCCGACGAAATCGGCGTGGTGGGCGCGTCGCGTCCGCGCAAGATTTTTCGCGGAGGCACGGTGTCGCTCGAAATCGCCGTCGGGCGCAGGTTCGGGAGCTATCAGGAGGCGGAGGAGTTCGCGCATTTGCACGCCAAGAAAATGCTCGCGGTAAAGGGAACGGGCATTCTCCGCCTGAAAACTTCGCTCGGAACGGAGTTCGTCTACCGCGACGCGTTCTTCGACGACTTCTCGCAGACGAACGCAGCAGGCGTGTGGCAGGAGACCTCCTACACGTTCAGCGTCGGCGAATGCGTCAGCGAATTTGCGCTGTCCGTGCTCGGAGAACGCCTCTGCATAGGCGGCGCGGAAGTACTCATATCACTATAAATTTCAACAAACAAAACATATGTCTGAAACCGAAACTACAACGCGAGATTTAAACGACTTCGCGGCGATAACAATCGGCGCAAACGACAACCTCATTTGCGGGCGCGGCAGGTTCACGGCGGCGGAGTTAATCGCGCTCGCCGCCGAACAGCTTGCGCTCAACCACGCAAAGACGCTTTGCGATGCAATCGTAAAAAACTTCAACACGGGCACGCCCTCGGCGGGACGCTGCGCGATTTCGCCCACGACAAAGCGGCTCTACGTCTACTGCGCCGACAATCTGTGGCACGCGCTGATTCCGTCGAGTTCCGACGGCGTGCAGATGCCCACAATCGAAGAGGAGGGAGTGAAAAATGTACTGTAATTCTATAAACCGCAAAATTTGGGACTGTATAAAAGTTCTTTTGTATAGTTCTTTGGTTTTCGTTTTTAGTTCTTCGTTGTCTGCGGCGCAATACAGGCCCTTGCCCGTCGACGGCGACTCCAAACTTGCGGCGGGCTCGAAATTCGTCGCGGCAAACAACATCGTTTCGTGCGACGTGCTCTGCATTCGCGTTGATATGTTCCGCGGCGGCTGGGACGACACCTCCCAAAGAAAAGCCCTCTACTGGTGGGAGGCCGAAATCAAGGTTTTAAGCAAGACGGGCGCGCTGCTCTACCACGTCTCGACCGTCTGGCGAGACCGCTCCTATCACGAAGATTTGGGAGTCGAAGACGACAAGTGCAGAATCTTCTACTATCCGTCGGGCGCGAATGCAAACACGGGCATTTGCGCGAAGCCCAAAAAGGAGCTCAAACGCTCGGCGACGGGCAGCGGGGTTTCGATTTCGAAGTTCGAGGGGCTGACGGGTAATGCTACGGGCACTGGATATTATTCAAGGACGATTTCGATTTCGACAATCGAGTTTTATCCCAACCTCGACGGCTACATAAACGGCGTGTCGATACGTGAAATCTTTTTGAATCCCGAAAACACGATTGTGGTAAGTCGCAAAAATTCGAACGAAATCGAGCGAGACTATTCAAACGGCAGCCGAATATGGCGAGCCCCGATAATCAGTTATTACAGAAAGTGAATCGTATGAAAAAAATCATCTTTGCAATATTGGCGGTGCTTGCCGCAGGCGCGGCGAATGCCGACGTTTCAAGCTACCGCGACATGCTCGCAACGCTCGAACTTGCGCGGTCGGCAAAAGCCGCAAAGCAGCTCGCGGCGCAGGCGGAAATGTACGCCTCGGTCGAAAGCTTCGCCGACTTGCGACTGTGGTATCTGCGCAACACGCAGCCCAAAATTTTCGTCGAAATCGAAACCGCAAGCGCGGCAACCGACATGGGCTACTTCCGCCTCGATTACAACGAGGCGGGCAAGCTCGGAAAGCTTCGAATGCTCCGCGAAGAGTTCGGCGTAAAGTGAATTTAAACCTCAAAAAAGGAAAGACCTAAAATGAAAAAATACATCATCGC
>DHMA01000112.1:0-1941 GCA_002405555.1 Opitutia bacterium UBA4654 | reverse complement strand
CGCCGCAACGGGCTTCGCAAAAACCGCCGACGAACTTTTCAAGGAGTTTACGGCAATCAAAAATTCGCCCGACAACTGGCGGCTCTGCACGGCTTGGACTGCCGAAAACCTCGCCGACCTCAAAGCCGCGTGGCAGCAGTACAAAACTTCGCCGTATATGCAGCCGTATTCGGTTTCGCGTCTGGAGCGCATTAAATCGGGCGAAGAGGCGTTCAGGGCGGGCTACGCAAAACGCGCAATGTTCGCCTACCTCTTCGCGAACCTCGGCGCGGACTTCGACGCAAGCGACGCGGTGAAGTTCTCGCTGCAACCCAACCGATTCAAGCAGTCGAATCCCTCGAAGTGGGCGGAGCTTGAACGCAATGGCTTCAAGAGCATCGACGGCATTGAAATCACCGCACCCGAACGCCTGTTTGCGGGCTGGTCTACGCGCAACCTCGCCGTTGTCTACGAAAACCGCGCGGAGTTCGAAAAATGGAGCAAAAGCGGGCTTGAAGAAAACCTCGCGCAAATGCGCTCGTTCCTGCTGAAAGCGGAAGACCTCGACAAGGCGAAGGCTATCTGCGACGCGTACGAAAGCGCGATGTTGCTTTGCGAATGTCCGAACGTGGACAAAATCCAAACCGTCGGCAAGGTGCTGACAGCGCGAATTGTGGACGCTAAAATTGCGAAGTAAATTTAACCTAAAAATAAAGGAAACTACAAAATGAAAAAATACATCATCACAATCCTCGCCCTTGCGGTTGCCGCAACGGGCTTTGCAAAAACGCTTGCGGAACTCAAAGCGGAGCTTCCCGCGTATTCGGACAACAAGGAGGTTCGAAATGCGCGGCAAACGTACATCAAAGAGAACGCCTCCGACTTTTTGCGCGAGTTCAACGCGTGGTCGAGCACGAATGCCGCGAAGTTTTTTGCATTCGAAGGACCCAACGCTTCGATGACGGAAGCGCAAAAGAACGAAGCCTGCGAAATGCGCAAGTTCTTCTGCGCCGTCTACTGGGTGCTCACGCCCGACTGCCCCGCGAACACCGGCTTGCGACTCGTTCCGCAACTCTACATCAAAAACGCGGAAGGCGTAAACCCGACGTACTACCGCGACCTCAAAGCGGCGGGTTGGGAAATCGACGGCGTTAAGCTTCCTGCCGTGGTGCAAATTCAGGTTGCCGCGATTTGCGGAGACTTGGACTACTTCGCAAACCTCGACTGGAAAAACGTCGACGGCGGCGGACTCTTTGCGGCGGCGCATTTTGCAAAAAAGATGCTCGTAGCTGCCGACGATGTAGAACGTGCGGCGGCGGTGTGTGCCGAATACAAACGCGCGTTGATTCTAAACGGCGCGGCGACCGACTCGCCCACGCTCGCAGAGATTAAGACGGCCGAAATGTTTTTGAACGAGGCGATACTCAACAAGCAGATTCGCGCGAAGTAAACAACACACTTGCGGGCGGTTTGCAAGCCGCCCGCAAGCACTCTATATAACACTATGGAAAATCAAAACCCCACCACCACCAACCCCTCCGCCCAAGATATGGCGACGTTTTTGGGCTACGAGGACGTGCCGCTTTCGCGGCCGATTGGCGGCAGAAAAAGCGTCAAAGTAAAATGCCTGCCCGTGCGAGCGTTTGCCGAATACGCCGCGCTGTTCGCGCTCGAATCGGAGCTTGTGGAATTTGCCACCGACCTTTCGCGCGAGGAAGTCGATATGTTGCTGCCAGACGATTCGGGCAAGATTTTTGAGAAAGTCCACGAGCTAAACCGCGTCCCTTTTACGGGTTGGTTGCGGAGGAAGGCGGCGGCAACCAAGCTTCAAGCCCAGATACTTGGGGCGAGTCTTCCCGCGGCGGAAAGTCCGACTGGCAGGTAGTCTGCGATTTGGCGGCGTGGATTTGCGCCAATTCGCCGCTCAAATGGGACGACGTGCTGGAGCTTTCGCCGCTGCGG
>DHMA01000204.1:6427-11063 GCA_002405555.1 Opitutia bacterium UBA4654 | reverse complement strand
CGCCGCGAGCTCCGCAAGCGTGAGAACTTTCAGCTTGGTGTTCTTGGCAAGTTGGATTTTCGTGTACGGGCTTGCGACGGCAATCACGTCGTTCTTGACGTCGTCGGCTTTCGACTCCACATACTTCGCCATTTTGCGGACAAGCTCAGGACGGATTATGTTGAGAACAACCGCGCCCTCGCCGCAAGTGTACGACTCTTCGTTGTTCGTGCCGAACATGAAGTCTATCGGCGTTTCCTGAATGTCGGTGGTGAATTCCTGCGGGCTTTTCGCCTTGATTTTCGCGAGGAGTGCGCGGGGGAATTTGAGGTTGTCGTTGTAGTTTTTGAGGTAGTCGCTTTCGAGGTAGTAGACCGCGCCCGCCTTTTTTGCGTACCTGATTTTCGCTGTCGCCGCAAATTCGGAAACGTGCATTACTTTCGCCGAAAGTTTAAGTCCGCATTCAGCCGCGTCGTTTACGAGAGCGTCGTAGACATAGGGGCTTGACACCACTATTTTCTTCGCGCCCGACGCGTTCAGGGCTTCGACGAATTCGGAAAGCTTTTTCTTGGCGTCGTCGGCGTATCCCAAAACTTTGAGCGCCTTGCCGCAGTTGCCTTCGCTTGCCGCAGCGAACTTAACGCCCGCGGCCTTTGCGAGTTTTTCGAACGCCGCGGATTCCGTCGCAAGAGCTGCGGTGTCGGAATCGGCGTAGTAGAGCAGCTCAGCCTTGCCCGAAATTTTCGGGGCGGCGGGGGTTGCCGCAAGCTTCTTTGCAAGCTTTGCGACCTCCGCGGGCGCAAGCCCCGCCTCGACGATGTCGCGGCGGGCGGCAAGCACTATGCCGTTTTCGTCCCACTTGTTGACGCAGTGGAAACGGCACGCCGCCGACATGTCGGACGAATAAATCGTGTCGATGAAGTCGGAATTGGCGAGCTTGGAGTTGTCGAGCATTACGCCCCAAACCATGGAGCTGCGTATTCTGGGAGTGTCCGCCTCGCGGAAGCTCACGTTTGCCACGCCCGAAAGGTGGCGGCACATGAAGCAGAAACGGCACTTTTTTACGTCTTCTACAAAATTGTCAATATTCATGTTAAAATGTCCTTCCTTATTAGAGTCCCATTTTTCCGGGGTTCATAATGTGGTTGGGGTCGAGCGCGTTCTTGATTCCTTCGAGAATCGGGAAGCTGTTTTTGTACAGGTCTTTCATGTACCTGCCGAGCTTCAGGCCCACGCCGTGGTGTTCGTTGATTACGCCGCCGTTTTCGATTGCCGCGCGGATTGCGGCGTCCCAAACGGCGTTGTAGAGCGCAGCCGCCTCGCGGGGATCCTGCGGAACGTCCTTGCCCTCGAAAATGAAGCGCGCGTAGAGCATGCAGCCCCATTCGTACCAGTGCGAGAAGTGCCCGATGAAACGCGCCTTGGGGAATTTTTCGTTGACCACTTTTTTCATCGCCCAGTAGACCTTTTCGATGTGGGCGAAGTCGGCTACCGTGTCGAGCGTACCGAACGCCTGCGGCAGGTGGAACATGTAGCCCGGGTAGAAGAATTTGTATTTGTTCTTCCACCAGAGGTCTCCGCCCTTGCTGCCGAGGTCTGTGCCCTTGTACTTGCCCTCCATGATTTCGCGGGCGTGCTTCATCTGCAATTCGACGATGTCCTTGTTGCCGTCGAAACCGAAGACCAGATACGCGCCGGAGCCGATGTCGATTCCGAACACCTTTTTGACGTGCGTGAGGGTTTCGGTTTCGTCGTAGAGGCGCACGGCGCAGGGGCGCAGGCGGCTGCGCATGAGGTCGGCGCCCGCGCTCATGGCGGTGTGGAAGTCCTTGAAAAGATACGCGCGGAACTGGCGTTCTTCGGGCTTGGGGTGGATTTTCAGGCAGACTTTCGTGATTACCCCAAGCGTGCCCTCGCTGCCGAGGAACATCATCGTAAGGTCGGGGCCCGACGCGTGGCGCGGCACGGGAAGCGTATTGATGATTTCGCCAGTCGGCGTCACGACTTCGAGGCTCATGACCATGTCTTCGATTTTACCCCACTTTGTGGAGAGGACGCCCGTGCCCCTGTGCGCGAGGAATCCGCCGATTGTAGCGCACGCGATTGAGGCGGGAAGGTGCATTGTCGAATAGCCCTTTTTGTTGACCGCCCATTCGAGCTGGCGCATGATGATGCCCGTTTCCGCGGTAACAGTCAGCGACTCCTCGTCGATTGCCAAAACCCTGTTCATGCGTTTCGTGTCGAGGACGATTCCGCCCGCGACGGGCAAGGCCCCGCCCTGCGAACCCGAACCGCCGCCCCATGTAACGACGGGAATTTTATACTGGTTGGCGATTTTCATGACCTTCGCCACTTCCTCCGCGCTTCCGGGGTGGACGACGAAATCGGGCTTCGGCGTGGGGAGTCCGCGGTCGTGCCACATTTCGGGAATCCAGTAGTAGTCAATGGAGTGTCCGAACTTGTCGGAATCTCCCGTGCTGACGAAATCCGCGCCGACGGCGTCGGCGAGTTCCGTTCTAATCATTTCGAACATATAGCTGTCTTTTGATACGAACATTTCTGTTTTTCTCCTTTTTATTTTTGGAAATTTGAATTGTAGACGGGCGCGAGGGCGTCGTGCACCGCCTTATATTTTTCGAAAAGCGACGCGTACTTTGCCGCGCGCGCGGGGTCGGGCTTTACGGTTCTGTCGATTTTAAGGCACTTGGCGACCGCCGACTTTGCGTCGGCGAAGAATCCCGCGCCTACGCCCGCAAGCAGCGCCGCGCCGAACGACGCGTCCCCCGGGGACGGCACCGCGACTTCGACATTGAAAACGTCGGCGACGATTTCGCTCCACAACGCGCTACGCGCCCCGCCGCCGATGAGGAATATGCGCCCGACGGGAAGACCCATTTCGGCGATTACCCCGTAGCAGTCTTTGAGCGAAAACGCCACGCCTTCGAGAAGAGCGCGGATAAAATCGCCCTTTGCGGACGAAATCGAAACTCCCGTGAAGCTCGCCCGCAGGTTCGCGTCCCAATACGGCGAACGCTCGCCCTGCAAGTATGGGTGGAACATGACGCCGTTCGCGCCCACGGGAGACTTCGCCGCGGCTTCGTCCATCATCGCGAAAACGCGCCCGCCCGACTTTTCCGCCTCGATTTTTTCAAGCCCGCAGAACGCGTCCCTGAACCAGCGTTGGCAGAGCGCGGCGGCGTTTGTGGCCGACACCGTGTACCACATGCCCTCAACGACGTGCGAGTATGTGAGCGTGGTTTTGAACGGGTGCGGTTCGGCGGTCATGACGTTCACGTTGCCCGCGGTGGCGAGTTTTACGATGCAGTCGCCTACTTCGACCGCGCCCGCGCCGTAGTCTTCCACGGCGGAATCGCTCGTGCCGCAGACGACGAGCGCGCCCTCGGGAAGCCCCGTGTCGGCCGCCGCCTTTGCGCCGACGCGCCCGACGGCGTCGGTGGGCTTTACGAGCTTCGGCAGGGCGTCGAAATCAAGCCCCGAAAGCTCCACAAGCTCCCTGCTCCACGCCATCGTTTTCATGTCGAAAAACAGCGTGCCCTGCGCCTCGATGTAGTCGCTTACGGCGACTCCCGTGAGCAGGTAGCGGACGTAGTCTTTCACGAAAAGCACTCGCTTTGTCTTTTTTAGAATTTCAGGCTCGTTGTTTTTTAGCCACATCATTTGCGGCAGCGTCCACGTCGGGCTGGGCGACTGGTAGGCGGTTTTGAAAATCGTCTCGCCGTACTTTTCGCGCAGCAGGGCGCACTCTGCGACGCTGCGCTGGTCGGTCCACATGATTGTCTTGCGGATTGGCTTGTAGTCGGCGTCCATGAGAACCGCGTTGTGGGTCGAGCCGTCGAACGCGAGCGCGCGCACTTTCGACAAATCGACGCCCTTCGCCGCAACCGCGCGGATTGCCCCGCGCATCGCCGCGTACCAGTCGTCGGGGTTCTGCTCCGACCAGCCCGCGTGCGCGTACTCGGTTGCGTATTCGACCGACGCGTCGCCCAGCAGACGCCCGTCCGCCGCCGACAACGCCGAGACCTTGCAGCCTCCCGTGCCGAAATCGACGCCGAGCAAGATGTCGCGAACTCCGTCCATTATTTTCCGACAACCCATTTGTGTTCGGGGTCGAGCGACGAAATCAGACCGCGGTTGTTTTTGCCCGCCATCGTCCAGAGGTAGTACATGGAGTACCCGGGGGCTCCGCACAGCGGGTGGAAGCCCTCGGCGATTGCGACGGTGTCGTAATTCTTGACGGTGTAGGTTTCGTCGATTCGCCCGTCGGGGGTGTAAATCTTCTGGATTCCGAAGCCCTGCGCGGGGTCGAACATGTAGAAGTAGGTTTCCTCCATGTCGATTTCTTCGGGCGGATTGTCGATGTCGTGGCGGTGCGGCGGATAGCCCGACCAGTTGCCCGACGGTATCATGCCCTCGCCGATATAGAAGTGCTCCGACTCGAATTTTTCGTCCAAAATGACGGTCGCGCGGCGCGTGAAGTTTTCGCGGCCGAGCTCGAACGAGCGCGTCATGTCGGGCGTTATGAGAGTAGGCTTTGCGGTGTCGCGCGAGGCGGGAGAGGCGTTGTAGGCAATCTCGATGTCGGTGGTCGCGGTAAGCTCGTACTTCGTGTTGCGCGGCAGGTAGAGCGTGTGCGGCG
>DHMA01000204.1:302-6347 GCA_002405555.1 Opitutia bacterium UBA4654 | reverse complement strand
GCGTGTGCGGCGCGCCGTCGAAGGGATTTTTGCGTCCGCCGACCTCCGCAAATTCGAAGCCGTCGCCCTTTGCCGAGCACTTGCCGCCGAGCACAACCAGCGCGGCTTCGAAGCCGCCCGTGTCGCCCCTGTACGACGTTCCCGCCGCGAGCTTTATCAGCCCGAACGACGTGAGGTTCATGCCGTATTCGCCTACGTCGAAGATTTTATTGTAGCCCTGTTTGGGCGCAAGATTGATAAGATATTTTCCCTTGCTCATAATGTATTCTTAGTTGAAATTAACCGTTTTTATTGAACGAGAACCGGCTCGATGTCCATTATGCGGCAGTATTCCAGAAGCTCCTTGGAGATGTCGCCGTACGCCATCGAGAAGTGGTGCTCGAAGCCCTGATTGAACACGACGTCGCGGATTTTTTCGCAACCCGCGTCGAATTTGACTTTGAGCGGATTGCCGCGCACAAACAGGTCGGTATCAAGCCCCGTGCCCGTTGCGATGAACATTCTGAATCGGCTGCCGTCGCGCGTTTCGCCCAGACGCGCAAGCGTTATGCGCCCCGCTTTGAGCGGGAACTCGTGCGTGACGCCGCACTTTACGACGGTCGAGCTGTTTGTGAGTTTGCTCTTGAAACCCTCCTTGCGAAGCGAGCACGGAGCCGCGCCGCAGTGCCAGAGAACGGCGTGGTCGCCCTCGCAGACAATCATGTCGCAGAAGAACGGGTCCTGCCCCGAAAGCTCCTTTTCCAAGCGCAGCATGACGGCGGCGTAGACGTCGCCCTCGCAGACGGTGAGAAGCCCGTGGTTGTTGAGGTGTCCGATTGTGGAGCACGCGGTGATTCCGTAGAGGTCTTCCGAAATGACTTCGGGCCAGCAGCGGAGCGTGAAATTGTCCACAAGGAATTTTTCCTTCATTTCGGCGACTGCGGCAAAAAGCGCGGCGGACTTGCGGACGTCGCCAGCCGACGCGGTCGGAGCGCAGCAAGTGTCAGACTCTATTATTTTCAGAGCCTCAACCACGCGCTCTTCTGGCATGTTCTTCGCGGCGTTTACCACTTCGAGCATGGTGATGTATTTTACTTCCGGCCCGATTTTGTCGCGCAAAAGCATTTCCGAACAGCACGACGTGTAGAAGCCGGGGACGCGCCCGCCGATTACCCCGATTCGCATTTTGGAAACGGTGTCCGCCGCGCGCGCAATCCTTACCGCGCGTTCCAAGCCCTTTTGCGCCTCCGCCGAGTCTATCGCGCCGTGGACATGGAAATACGGAACATGGAAACGCCACAGAAAGTGCGCGTTCATGTTTGTCGCGCAGAACGAATTTGCCTGCAAGCGTCCGCCCGCGGGGTCGGGTTCGGGTATCGACCAGAGGATTACGGGCGTTTTCAGATTTTTAGCAAAGCGCGGGACAATCACGCCGAGCGCAAACGTGGCGTAAAACGCTACGATGATGTCGGGACGCTCCCTTTCGAAAATTTCGTACTCGCGCATCGCCTTCGGCTCGACATCTATCATAGCCTCGCCGCCGACGACTTCGACGTCGGGAATGGCTTGGAGCATTTCGCGGGCCTTTGCGCGCTGCGCTTCCATGACGTCGTTTGTCCAGTTCGCCTTCGTGAGGGGAAGAAACCCTATTTTAAACTTCTTTTTCATAATTACGCTCCTGTTTTGTTATTTGTTGTTTTCCAAAAATTCGTCAACCTGCGCCCTCGTCGGGATTCCCGCCCTGCCGCCGAGTTTCAGGCATTTGAGGCTCGACACCGCCGCGCCGAACCGCTGGCACTCGTACAAATCGCGCGTTTCGAGGTAGCGCACGGCAAAGCCCGTGTGGAAGACGTCTCCGCAACCCGTTGTATCGACGGGCTTGATATGCTTGAACGTGGGGCACTTTATAAACCCGCCGTCCGCGTAGGCCATCGAGCCTTCCGCGCCCATCGTGCAACCAACGACTTTCGCCCCGTATTCGGCGAGGACTTTGAGGGCGTCCTCCAAATTTTCGCGCTTTGTCCAGCCCCGCGCAAACGCCTCGGAGGCTATCAAAATGTCGGCGTACGGAAGAAGCTCGGCGACGCCGTCGCGCATTGTGCCCGCGTCGAAATTCACAAGCACTCCGCACTCCCGCGCTTTCTTGGCGGCGGCAAGCGCGCCGACGGGGTTGTGCCCGTCTATGTGCAGAATCTTCGCCTTTGCGACGAGGTCGAGCGAAACGTCGGACGCCTCCAATTCGGGGGCGTCGCCGCGCTCCCACGCAACGCTGCGCTTGCCCGTGGGCTGGTCAATCCAGCAGTAGGCGACGGCGGAGGTTTTGCCGCGGCGGACGACCATCGCCTCCGTGGAGACTTTTTCCGACTCGAAGTCGGAGAGAATGCGCTTGCCCGCGTCGTCGTCGCCGACAACTCCGATAAAGCCCGCGCTCATGCCCAAACGCGCGGCGGCGACCGTCGAGGTTGCGGCCGGGCCTCCGCCCTGAATTGTGTGGGTTATGATTTTCACCTTCGAGTCGAAGGGGATTTCGGGCAGGAGGGAAAGGTCGTCGTTGCTGCAAAAGCCGACGCCCACAAAGTCGCATTGTTTCATAATTATCGCCGTGTTTGAATGTTGTGCCGAAGCGTTTTCGGGACGCCCGCATCTTAGGCTGAAAACCCGCTTTCCGCAATCCATATATGTGGTATGCCATCGCAAAAGTGGTATTTTCGCCGCCGGCGTTCGCCCCCGACAACAGAAACCGAATATTTAAAATGCCCCGCCGACTTCAAACAAATTTTAGAACGTTTTTACTTGACAGTTGAGTAAAACCCGCCCCGCAGCGCAAAAAAATCCGCGCGGAAATGCCGCGCGGAGCGTCCTGTTCCGCCTGTCGCGCGAAATGCCGCGCGGGGGTTTGCGGAGAATGCGCTACATTTTCTTCTCCAAGTCCGACGAAGAGCCGACCCACGTCGGCGGAACGAGCGTCAGCAGGTTTGCGGTCTCGCCGCCGCGCGCGGGATTGCGGTTTAGCATGTCGCAAAGACGCCTGAGGGCGACGCGCCCGACGAGGTCGTTGTTCTGCTCCATGCCCGTCCATTCGGGAACGTAGCCGCGCCGTTCAAGCTGGATAAGCGGAATCCGCCCGCCGTTTCTGGGCTTGTCGGCTATAATCTCGCGGGTGGAATCGAGCAGGTACAAAACGACGTCGGGCTTGCGCTTGTCGAGCCACGAATAGAGCTTGTCCACATAGCCCGAAAGCGTGTCGGAATATGTGAACGGCGCGATTCTGTCCGCCGCGGGCAGGTCGAACTGCGCGCGCAAAAAACCGCCGACAAAACGCCCGCCGACGATTTCGTCGATGTGCTTTTCTATCACGAGCGCGGGGCGTTTGTAGCCAAGCTCCACAGCCTTTTTTGTCGCCCCGTAGGCGACGGCGTACTGGTCGGCGGAAACCATTTCGAGGGTCGGATTGAAGGTCTGAATGCCGACGGAAATGAAATAGAAATCGCGCCAAATAGACTCATACTCGGCGGGAAAAACGTTGTCGGCGGAGTGCCCGATTATCACGCCGCCGCGTATGCCGCGCGAACGGAAAGTCTTGGCGAGAATTTCGGCGTTCAGACGCGGGTCGTGAAGCCAAAATTCGTTTATGCTGTACCCAAGACGCTTTGCCTCCTCCTTGATTCCGACGTAGTACTTGGGAAGCGTCGGGTGGTTGGTGAGGGCATACTCGTCAATGTTGCCGTTGATGAGGGCAACAGACTCGGCAAACGCGCCGTAGGCGTTCTTCTTCATGCTCGACATCATCGAGGAAACAAGCTCATTGCGGACATACCCCATGGAACGCGCCGCTTTCGCAACCCTGTCGCGCGTGCGCTTGGATACCATGGGCGAATCCTTCAAAGCCAGCGAAACCGCGCTCTTGGATATTTTCAACTTCTTGGCAATGTCCGCAAGTGTCGTCTTTTTACTTTCCATACACAAACCGAGACTCAAACACCCCACCCCCATAATTGCAACCTTATATAAACCATTCCGCGCGAAAAAAATAAAAAGCGGAAACCCCAAAACTTGGAATTCCCGCTAAACAATCAACTAAACTTTTATCTCAAAACCCTCTAAAAATCTTCGCGCTCCGCACTGTAATTTTAGGCGCGTCAAAGTGCCGTTCAGACGGTGGCTTTCCCGCGATTGCGGGGTGCGTGGCGTACGCGATTATCCGCAAACACAAGACAGCTCGCCAACCCAACAACCCGACTTTTATCCCAACGCACTCTAAAAATCTTCCGCGCTCCGCGCTGTAATTTTAGGCGCGTTAGAGTGCCGTTCAGACGGTGGCTTTCACGCGCTTGCGGGGTGCGTGGCGTACTGACGTACGCGAGCAGTCCGCAAGTGCGGGGAAACGCCGTATCAACGGTGCTATAACGCGCCGTTAGCCGTTTAGAATAAAGAGTAGCTTACCGTCAGCCCTGCCATTACTATGGCGACCATGCTCATCAGCTTAATCAGAATGTTCAGCGACGGCCCAGACGTGTCCTTGAACGGGTCTCCGACCGTGTCGCCGATTACCGCCGCCTTGTGGGCGTCGGAACCCTTTCCGCCGAAATTGCCCTGCTCTATGTATTTCTTTGCGTTGTCCCACGCGCCGCCGCTGTTTGCCATGAACACCGCCAGCACAAAGCCCGAAGCCAACGCGCCGCCGAGCAGCCCAAGCACGCCCGCAACGCCGCAAATAAGCCCCATAATCACGGGAGCGGCAACCGCCAAAAGCGCGGGGAAGAGCATTTCGCGCTGGGCGGCTTTTGTGGAAATCGACACGCAACGCGCGTAGTCGGGGTCTGCCTTACCCTCCATGATTCCCGAATTTTCGCGGAACTGCCTGCGGACTTCGTTCACCATTTGGTTCGCAGCCCTGCCGACGGCGTTCATCGTGAGACCGCAGAAGAGGAAGGACATCATCGAGCCTACGAACATGCCCATCAGAACTTTCGGATTCATGAGGTTCACCTGATATACCTGCATGAAGTCGGCAAGAGAGGCGGTTTCGACCTTTCCGCCGAGTTTTTCGAAAGCGTCGATAGTGCCTTTTGCGTAGTCGGTAAGCGCGGGGTTGTCCTTGATTCTCACAAGCCCTATTCTAAGCTCTTCGACGTAGGAGGCAAGCAGGGCGAGAGCTGTCAACGCCGCCGAGCCGATTGCGAAGCCCTTGCCCGTCGCGGCGGTCGTGTTGCCGAGAGAGTCGAGCATGTCGGTGCGGAGTCTTACCTCCTTGCCCAAGCCGGACATTTCGGCGTTGCCGCCCGCGTTGTCGGCGATAGGCCCGTATGCGTCGGTCGCGAGGGTGATGCCGAGGGTCGAGAGCATGCCGACCGCGGCGATTCCGATGCCGTAAAGCCCCTGACTCATGTTCGCGAAGTCGCCGCCCGCCGAGAACGCGTACGCCAACGCCGTGCCCACTACGATTGCCACCACGGGGTAGAACGTGGAGACCATGCCCGTGCCAATGCCGCCGATTATGACGGTTGCGGGGCCGGTCTTGGACTGTTCGGCAATGCCGCGCGTGGGCGCGTACGCCTCCGACGTGAAGTACTCCGTAATTTTGCCGATGAAAATGCCCGTGAGAAGCCCCACCATAATCGAGCCCCAGTTGCCGAGCCAGTTTTCAAGACCGAGCAAATAGAGAATGCCCGCCGCCGCCAGCGCGATGAGCACGGAACTGGCGTTTACGCCGCGCCCAAGCGCGTTCAGCAGCTCTTTGCTCGACGCGCCCTTTTTGACGCGCACGAAAAATATTCCCACAACCGAAAGCACAACGCCAATCGCCCCGATTACCATCGGCGCGAGAACCGCCTTCATCTGCGTGATCGGGTCTGTCATGTACGCCGCCGCGCCGAGAGCCGCAGTCGCCAAAATCGAACCGCAGTAGGACTCGTACAAGTCCGCGCCCATGCCCGCCACGTCGCCGACGTTGTCGCCCACGTTGTCGGCGATAGTCGCGGGGTTGCGGGGGTCGTCTTCGGGAATGCCCGCCTCGACCTTGCCGACGAGGTCTGCGCCGACGTCGGCAGCCTTGGTGTAGATACC
>DHMA01000204.1:0-230 GCA_002405555.1 Opitutia bacterium UBA4654 | reverse complement strand
CGCGCGAAGAGCGCCTGCAAGCTTGCGCCCATGCCGAAAGTCAGCATCGTTGTGGTAATCACGACCATTTTATGCGCCTGCGAGGCGTCTTCTATAAAATAGTTGAGGGCGAAAAACCACACGGAGATATCGAGCAGCGCAAGCCCCACGACGACAAGCCCCATGACCGCGCCCGAACGGAACGCGACGCGCAGCCCGTGGTCGAGCGAGTTTTTTGCGGCGTTTGCCGT
>DHMA01000056.1 GCA_002405555.1 Opitutia bacterium UBA4654 | reverse complement strand
GTTCAGGCGGTGGCTTTCACGCGATTGCGGGGTGCGTGGCGTACTGACGTACGCGAGCAGTCCGCAAGCGCGGGGAAACGCCGCATCAACGGCGCTATGACGCGCCGTAAGGGCAGCCGACGTTCGATGTTAGGATTAGGTCTTTACCGTGTCCGCCCAAATCCAGAAACATCTCTTTCATGTAGCCGTTGTATAAAACGTTGTTCGATATTACCGAATACGATAAATTCTTTAAAATAAATCCGACCTGCGGCGTGTACTTTCCCTTGCCGCCGTCGTCGCGCCCCGCCCTGAACGAGTTGCCCGACACGCAAAGCCCCTTCGCGCCGTCGAAAATCACCTGCGCGGAAGTCTCGCCCTCGGCAAGCTGCGAGCTGTCCTTGCCGCATCGGCGGAATATGTTGCCGCTTACGGCGATTGCGTCGGCGTCCTCGATTTTAAGCCCCGCGCCGCAGTTGCGGTCGAACGAGTTGCCCGTGATGTTCCAAGTATTCCCGTGCGGAATGTGGAGTCCGTAGCCCCTGTTCCACTCGACGCGGTTTGCGGTAAACATTACCGCCCCGCCGATGCCGACACAGCCGAAGCCGTGCGAGTCGTTGCCCGAAAACTGGTTGTCGAGAACGAAGCCGTCCCAGCCGATTATCATCATGCCGCAGCCGACGTTTGTAAAGCACTGGCTGTGCCGGACAATGAACAGCCACACGCGCTGCAAATATATGCCGTGCCCCGAAAAATGCTGGACCTTTACGTCGTCGATTACGACGGTGTTTTCCTTTTTGCTGAATTTTGCGTTGTTGAGATATATGCCGTGGATTTGCCTTTTTGCGCGGCGGATTCCGTCGAGCGTAAGCCCGCGAATGCGGACTCCGTAGGCGTCGGTGATGTCGAGCAGGCAGTCGGCGTCTTCGGAGTTTAGGCGAAGAACCGCGCCGTGCCGCTCGCCCTTGAATATCCACTGCGGCTCGGCGGCGAGCGTCGTATGCGGACGCGCTTTCAGACACGCGCACGGATAGACGCCGCTCGGGAAAAACACGGTGCCCTCGGTTTTGCCGGCGGCGTCGAGAGCCGCCTGAATTGCGGCGGTGTCGGAGGTTTTGCCGTCGCCCTTTGCGCCGAAGTCGCGCACGTTGTAGACCGCGGACTTGTCGGAGGGAAGCCCCGCGGGCGGAATAGCCGCGGCGACGGCGGCCGCCGACATCATTCCCGCGCCCGTCAGAAAATCGCGTTTGTTCATGGCGGCAAGTCAAACTCGAAATCCGGCGGAGGCGCAAACAAAAAAGCGGCGAATGCGCGGGGAAATCAAAAAAGTATCAAAAAATGTAGTTTTATCAAAAGTTCCCAAAGTAAATTTGCCGACGCGCTCCGTCCGTGATATTCTGGACCGCATGAACGCAAAAGGCAACAACCCCGCGATAAGTTCGCGCTTTCTGAGGGCGCGATTCAACACGATTAAAAACCTGCGCCCCGACACGCTCTCACGCGCTCTCGAAGAATTCGAGGCGGGGAGGCTCGGAACGGCGGCGCGAATGTTCGAGGCAATCCTGCGCCGCGACGACGTAATTTGCGGGCTGAATCTCAAACGCAAAAAATCGATAGCGCGGCTCGAATGCGAAATCGTCGTAAGCGAAAATTCGCAGAGGGCATTCGAGCACAAAAAGATTCTGTCCGACTTCTATTCGTCGCTCGAAGCAAGAAGCGCGACCGACAAAAACGAGCGCGGCGGACTGCGCATGCTCGTCTCGCAAATGATGGACGCGGTTGCGATGAAATATTCGGCGCACAAAATTTCGTTTTCCGAAAGGGACGGGAAAATCCGCGGGGTGTTCGAGCAATATCCGCTCTGGCTTTTCGAAAACACGAGCGGCAAACTGAGGCTGCTCGAACGCGAGGGGCAGCTCGCCGACGGCTCGCCGCTCGACGAGGGCGAATGGCTCATCACCTGCGGCGACGGTCTGATGACGGCGTCGTCAATCGCCTACATTTTCAAACAGCTGCCGCTCAAAGACTGGCTCATCTACTGCGAGCGCAACGGCATGCCGGGGATTAAGGCGAAAACCGACGCCTTCCCCGACTCCCCCCAGTGGGAGGCGGCGTGCGAAGCCGTCGCCGACTTCGGCGCGGAGTTCCACGCAGTGCTTTCGGAGGGCACGGACATAGAGGCAATCGACGTTTCCACAAAGGGCGAACTGCCCTACCCCGCGCTCGTCGAACGCGTAGACAGAATGCTCTGCGCCCTCTGGCGCGGAAGCGACCTCAACACAATCAGCGGCGACAACAGGCAGGGCGCGAGCGTTCAGTGGTACGAAAGCTCGCTCATAGAGGAGGCCGACGCCGCGCTTGTAGGCGACACGCTCAACCGCTGCGTGGACGCGCAGGTAATCAGGCTCGCGACGGGCGACGAAACGCCGCTTGCGAAATTCAGGCTGAAACTGCCCGACTACGAAATGCACAAGTGCGAGCTTGAAATCATCGAACGCCTCGCCGCCCTCGGACTCTCGCCCGACAAAACCGAACTCGCGCGGAGGTTCGCGTTCCCCGCTTCAAACAAAAAGGAATCCAATGAAATCGGATAGGGAGCTTTTGCAGGTGCTTTGCCCGTTCGGCGAATGGCCGCACGCAAAGGGCATGCAGGTTGTGGACGAAGAGTCGGCGCGGAAAATGAAACGCGCGGCGGCGTGGAGCGCGGCGGTCGGCATTCCGATTTACGTCGGGCACCCCGACGACGAGGGAATCAGGGCCGAGGCGGTGGGGCGCATAAAGCGCATCTGCCCGACAAACGACGGCATTGCGGTCGTGGCGGCGTACCCGCAAAAAACCTACGAGAAAATAATGAGGGGGGAATTTTCGGCGATGTCGCCGCGCTGGCGAATGCAGAAGCTCGGCGACGGCAGATACCGCCCCGTGAAGCTGCTTTCGGTGGGGCTTACGAACAACCCGAACATTTCAGAAAGCGGAAAAATTCTCGGCTTCGGAGGGCGCAACTTGGCGCAAACCGCGGCACGCTCCCGCGCGGCGACGGCGAAAATGGAAAAGCTCGCGGAGGAAATAGAAATCTGCGCCGAAAAGGCGGAGTCGCTCAGAAAAAGCGCGGCGGCGGCGACAATCTCGGAACGGCTGGCGGCGCGGAAAAACGCCGACGAACGCCCAGAAAGGAGGCTTGCCGAACTTGCGCTCGAACGGTCGCGCAGACTCGGCGAGCCGTACACGAAAAGCTTTGCGGCGGTAAAAAAGCAAAAACTCAACGGATAGCACTGAAAATCCGTCCGCATAAAAAAAACAACAGGAAATAATATGACAGACAACAGACAAAAACTGTCCGCGCGGCTCGCAGAAGGCCTCCGCGCGGCGTTCGAACGCAAGCCCGCGTTCTGCAACATCGCAGACGGCACGCACGCAGGCTCGATTACAATGGTCGCGGAGGAATCCGTGGACAGCGCGTACCTCGTGGTAAAGGCGGGCGCAAACGACGGCGGCTTCGCGGTTGCGGGCGCGGCGGACAAGCCTTTCGGAGTGTGCTCCGACGAGGGCGCAAAAGGCGAAAGGCTCGCGGTGATTCTGCCCGCAAGCGCGGAAAGCACAATCATGTGCCGCGCGGCGACCGACATTCCCGCGGGAGCGAGCGTATACACGTCGGCAAACGGCAAGGTTTCGGCTGCGGCGGCGGACGGCTCGTACAAAGTGGGCGTCGCGGTGTGCTCGGCGGTTTCCGGCGGGCTTGCGGAAATAGACCCGCAGGGCTTCGGCGAATCGGCGTGGAAGCTCGCCGCGTGCGGCGTGCACGAATGGACTACGGCGACAGCTTCGGACTCCCTCGAATTTTCGGGGCTTAACTCCGACAGCGTTGTAATCGCCGCCGTTCAAAGCGCGGGAGGCTCGGAAAAGACGGTAAAGGCCGCGGCGTCTGCGTCGGGCATAAGCTTCACGCTCGACGCGAACGGCACGGCAGGCTCCACGAAAATCGCATGGATTGCAATAAGCAAAAACTAATATCATGAACGAAAACATAATAAGCGCAAACGAAAATAAATTCACCGCGGGCAACTACTCGGAAGCCCTCACGGCGTTCACAACGGGCTGGGTAGACCCCGACAACATCTCGGCGATTCTCGACTTCATCGCCCCGCCCGTCCCCGTCGGCAGACGCTTCGAATTCAAGCGCAGCGACAACGCGCAGGCGTTCTTCTCGGAAAGCGACGACGTGCGCTCAATCGGCGCGGAGTTCAAGCGCGTCCGCTACGACGGCGAGTCGGTCAACGAAAAGACGCTCAACAAGGGGCTTACAATCCGCGTAGACCACGACGAAGCCGCGGGCGACGACTGGCAGGAACGCTATGTGCAGATGCTGCTCCAACGCCTGCTCCGCAACGAGCTGCGCAGGGCGGTTGCAGCCCTCGACGCAATCGCCACGGCGCAGACAAAGGCGGACTGGTCGGCGAGCGCGAACCCCGACGCCGACATTCGCGCAATGCTTTCCTCCGCCGCCGACCAGAGCGGAATCCGCCCGAACAGGCTGCTGCTCGGCGAATCGGCGTGGGACAAGCGCATGACGTGCCTCGAATCGCAAAATTCGGCGGTTGCGTTCAAGGGCGCGGCGATGGCGCAGGACGAGCTTGCGGGCAAATTCCTGCTCGACGGCTGCCGCGTGCTGGCGTCGCGATTCCAGAGTTCCGACACCGCAAAATCGAAAATCCTCGGCAACACGGTCTACGCGTTCTACGCGCAGAACGCCGTTTCGAAGGACGAACCGTCGAACCTCAAACGCTTCTACACTCCCACCGAGGAGGGCTCGGCGTTCAGGGTCTACTGCGACGAACACGCAAAGTACACCGACATCACGGTCGAGCACTATTCAAGCATAGTGGCGGCGAGCGAGCTCGGCGTGCGCAAACTCGAAATCAAGGAAGGAGCGTAATAGGCGGCGCGACGGAGGCCTTCGGGCTTCCGCCGCGTCCATGCGGTTATGGAATGGATTAAAATTTTCCCCGAAGACCTCGAAGAGGCTCTCAACAAACCACAGCTCGACACGCTCAAAGCCGAGGCGTTCAAGTCGCGCAAACGCGACATTTCGGTGGACATCATCGCGACGGTCGTCGCGCGAATCAGGGTGGAAATCGCGACAAGCGGGCTGAATGCGCTCGACGCCGACCACTCTAAAATTCCGCCCGAACTCAAAGACTGCGCGTTGCGGCTTGCGGTGGAATCCCTCCATCTGCGCGTGCCGTCTATCGAAATTTCCGACATGCAAAAGAAGCATGCCGACATCGCCCGCGAGACGCTCGCGAGAATCGCGCGCGGAGAGCTTGTTGTGTCGCGCCCGCTCTACGGCGTGAAAACCGCGCGTCCCCGACGCGGCGTATCGGCGGCTTCGGCGGCGCGGAACGCAAGCCGCAAAACGATGGAGGGCATTTAAAATGGGAACGCTCGAAAGCCTGCAAAATTCGATTTACGAACGCCTGCGCGGCGCGTCCGACCTGCGCCTTGCCGACATCAAAAAGGAGGGCGCGGACGACGACGGCGGAAAGGCGAACGGACTGCGCATAACCGTGGGAAGACCTCTGCCGAAAACCGCGTCGAAATACGCGGCGGGCCCGACGTTTTCGGAGGTGGAGCTGCGCGTGGAAGTTTCGCGCGCCGACCCGATAGCCGCAAACGCGCCGTCGCTGCTTTCCGCCGCCGAAACCGTCTCGAAATCGCTCCACAACTGGACGCCTCCGCTGGCGTGCGGATACGGGCGCATGACCCTTGCTCCGCAGTATCCGTGGATTTCCAAGGACGGGAAAATCTCGATAATCCTCAACGCGCAATCGGTTTTGCAATGAAAATAAAATTCGCCGACACAAGCCTTGCGGACGACGGAGAGTTCCCGAAATCGCTTTCGATAGAAACGCGCAGACGCTCGCAGACGGAATACACCATCGACGCCGACGAGGCCAAAATTTTCGACAGGGGCAACACAAAAACGACCCTCGCGTTCGAAATCGAACGCGCCCACGGAAGCGAAGCCGACGCCGAAAAATTCGCGGTCGGGCACGCCTCCGAAATCGCCGCGCTCTCGCCCGCCGCGCTCGTCTTCGAATACGCCGACGGCTCTAAAACGGCATTCGAAAACGCGGTAGTTTCGAAAATCAAAACCGAATACGAAAAACTTGTATCAAATACCCGCTACGAATTTTCGGCGGGCAAACCCAAGGAGCAACAATGACAATCGACGACATCGAACGCGAAATGCGCACGGAACTCGACAGGCTCGAATCGAAAATCGACGAGCTTGAAAAAACCGTGGCGCAGCTGAAATCCGACATCGAGGAAAGCCTCGAACAAATGAAAAAACTCAAAGGCGAAGTATAGAATGGACGTCGTTTTCAGGATAAACTCGGCGGCGGTAGACGCCGCAAAATTTCCGGTGTGCGCGGCGAAAATCCTCCGCAAAACGTCGACGGCGGACGAGCTTAGAATCACGCTCGCGCCCGACGCGCAAACCGTGCCCGACATCGACGACACAATCGAAGTTTTCGTCGGGAACACGCGCAAATTTTTCGGGCGCATTACGAAAATCCCCAAACGGCGCGCGGCGGAAAAAACGGCGACGGAAATCGTCGCAAAAAGCCCGTGGAGGGACTTGGAGGAAACCGTCTACCAGCAGTACTGGAAACGCGCCGTCGGCGGAGAGTCGGCAAGCGTGCTCCGAAGCAGAGTCGCGCTCGGGCAAAACGCCGCGGGCGAAAAAATCAAGGTTTCGGAGCAAATCAGGGAAATCGCGCTCTACGCGGCGTCGTGCGGAGCGCAGCTCGCCGTCGGCACGATAGACACAGACTCCGACATGCTGCTTGACGAAGCCCGCGACATCTCCTGCGCACAGGCAATCGCGCGAACCCTCAAATGGGCGCCGAACTCCGTGGCGTACTTCGACTACGCGACGGACGGCTACCCCAAGCTCGAAGTCCGCAAACGCCCCACCCTGCCGTCGGAGACAATAGACATTGCGGGAAAAACCACGCTTTCGGCAAGCGTCGCCGAGCGTCCAGACCTGCGCGTGGACTGCGTTTCCGTAAAGTACGAGCAGGAAAACGAAGTGGACGGCGAAACGTGGCTCGCGGTCTCGGAGGAAAAATACCCGCAGGACACGCAGTCGAACTCCCGCCGCGCAATCGTGATGACGGTCGATTTGGACGGCGCGAAATCGTCGTCTTCGACATATAAAATCGTCTGCGGAACGGTGCAGCCGAACAGCGTACAGTGGTGGCGAAAGCATGTGCCGTCGCTCGCGGACGAATCGGACATGACGGTTGTCGAATCGGCGCGCGAAACGCCGACATACGCGCGGGAGCTGCTCTCAGGCTCGATTGTCGCGGGGATGAACTTCCAAACGCTCCCCGACCGCATTACGGCGAAAGTAAAATACACAAAAGACGACGGAAGCGTCGTCACAAAAAACGTCGCCGCAAACATTCTTTCGACAAACGCAGTCAGCGGAACGTACACAATCTGGAAGACGTCGCAGTTCGCGGAGGAAAAGCCGTCGGGACTTGCGGAAGCCGTCTACAAAGCCGTTTCGGACGCGCAGTACGAAGGCTCGGTGAAAATTCTCGGCGCGCTCGAAAAAAGCTTTCTCGGCAAACGCGTCGGCATTGCGGATTCGCAAAATCCCGACTGGGCGGACATAGGAGCGACGGTCGTACAGACGGAGGAAAACCTCGCCGACGGCACAACGCTTGTAAAATTCGGCCCGCCCAAACACCTCTACCCCGACAACATGGAGGAGCTTTTCAGAATCAACCGAAACCGCACCGTAAGCTCCGACATATCAACGCGCACGACGGGCAAAATTTCGGGGAAATCAGACGAGCCGACGCAGACGAAAGCCGAAATCAACGGCGGCGAAGGCGACGCGGTTTTCGACAAATTCGTGATTGGCGCAAGCGGCGGCGAACAAGCCGACGGAATCGAACTTGACCCCGCCGACCTCGACGACGGCGAGCTTGCGAAAATGCGCGAAATCTACATCTGCCACAACGGCTACCTCGCAACCGCAAAAGTACTCATGAGCGAACCCAAATACGTGGAATAAACATGCAAGCGTTTACACACCTTTCCCCGATTCCCTACCCGACGACGGAAGTTCTGCCGAGCGGCGGGCTTGCAATCGGGCCGATGACGCCGCAGGAGTGCGTGGAGTTTTTCTGGCTGACATCGAAAGTGTCGCTTTACCTCTCGGTGCGCGTCTTCGAACAGCACGCAAAAAGCGGAGACGTGCTCGTTGACATAAAAAAGACGGCATACGCGGACAATTTCTGCTCGGCGGAAATGCCGTTTTCGCTCGAACCCCGCGCGCGCTGTACGGCGACGGGCAAAACGCTGTGCGATATATTCCTGCCCGACGGCGGACTCGACTTCCAAATTTCGGGTCCGTACGTCGATGCCCA
>DHMA01000130.1 GCA_002405555.1 Opitutia bacterium UBA4654 | reverse complement strand
CCTTTACGACCTCGTCGTAATGTCCGAAGCCGATGAGCTTGACAAGCTCGACACCGCTACGCTCCTCGAAACCACCCCCCACACGCTTTCGGTCTTCCTCGAACGTCTCGACGTAGACACCCAGCGGCAGGTTCTCCGCAAGCTCAATCCCGAAAAGGTCTCGGAGGTCGTCTCCGAAATGGACCCCGACATGTCCGCGGAGCTTGTCTCCGAAATGCGCGAGCACCGCGCGGTTTCCGTCCTCAACGAGATGGAGCCCGACGACGCCGCCGACATCGTCCGCGAGCTGGAGCAGGAGGACAGGGACAGGCTTCTCGAAGGCATGCAGCGTTCGCAGCCCGAAACCGCCGAAAACGTCCGCGAGCTTCTCGAATACCCCGCCGACACTGCGGGCGCGATAATGAACCCGCACGTCGCCACTCTCGACGACCAGCTGACGGTTGACGAGGCAATCGGCGAAGTCCGCCGCATGCGCGACGAGTACGAGAACATCTACTATCTGTATGTCGTAGATTCGGGCGACGTTCTCGAAGGGGTTGTTTCCATGCGCGCGCTCATGCTCGCCCCGAAGGGCGCGAAAGTCCGCGACATCATGGCGACCAACCTCATCGGGCTGCTTTCGCCCACGATGGACAAGGAAATCGTAGCCCACATCATGGCGGATACCGACTACCACACGCTGCCCGTGGTCGGCGAAAACGGCGAGCTTTTGGGGATAATCACGCACGACGACGTTATCGACATCATGCGCGAGGAGGGCACGGAAGACTTGCAGAAACTCGCGGGCGCGGGCGCGGACGAGGGTCTTTTCGACCCCATTTCGACGAGCATAAAACAGCGTTCGCCGTGGCTCTTGGTAAACCTCATGACGGCGTTCATAGCCTCCGGCGTCGTCGGAATGTTCGACACAAACATTGCGGCTCTCCCGATTCTTGCGGTGTTCATGCCGATTATCGCGGGCATCGGCGGAAACACGGGCGCGCAGACGCTCGCGGTCACGGTGAGGTCAATCGCGCTCGGCGAGGCGGGGATTTTCGATATGCGCAGGGTCTGCGTGCGCGAGACGTGCAAGGGCTTTTTGAACGGAATTTGCATAGGGCTGCTGGGCGCGCTTCTTGCGGTAATCACGACATTCCGCTTCGACCTCGCGCTGATTGTGTGGGTTGCGATGGTGATAAACATGTCGCTCGGCGGCTTCATGGGAAGCTTCATTCCGTTTACGCTCAAACGCTTCGGGTTCGACCCCGCCTCCGGTTCGTCCATTTTCACGACGGGCTTTACGGATTCGGGCGGGTTTTTCATCTTTTTGGGGCTTGCCTCGATTTTCCTTTCGTGAAATTCCAGCCGCGTCCGTTCGGATTGCGGCTTTTTTTTGTTGACGGAATCTCCGCGCGGTATTTAGTGTCAATTCAAAGGGACGGAATTACGTCCGAAGCATTTTTTGTTCGCGGGGGAGACTTGCGTTCAAATTTTTATAATCAACTAAACAACTATCGACAAAGGATTATTATTATGGAAAGACGCGATTTTGTGAAATCGACGGCTGTGTTGGGCATGGCGGCGGCGTTGCCGCGTTATAGTCTCGCAAGGGCAAAGGGAAACGACCGCATTAAAGTCGGGCTTATCGGCTGCGGCGGCCGCGGCAGAGGCGCGCTCTGCAACATGATTTCCGCCGACCAGAACATCGAAATCGTGGCGGTTGCCGACCTCTTTGCCGACAAGCCCCAGCAGGCTCTCGACCGCGTGCAAAAGCACATCGCAACGCTCGGCGACAGCGCGAAGGGCATTCTCGACATGTCGAAGGTAAAACGCTTCGTCGGTCTGAATTGCGTAGACGACATTTTGGCTACGGACATCGACGTCGTAATCGACGCATGCCCGCCCGTGTTCCGCACCCCGCACTTCGAAAAAATCGTGGCGGCGGGCAAACACGCGTTCCTCGAAAAGCCGCCGTGCGTCGACGCGGTTCAGGCCCGCAAAATGCTCGAACTTTCCAAAAAGGCCGACGAAAAGGGTCTGTGCGTAGTCTGCGGCACGCAACGCCGCTATTATTCGGGCTATCAGGAAATGGTAAAGCGCGTTCAGGACGGCGAAATCGGCGAAATTGTCAACGCCCAGTGCTACTGGAATTCGCCCGTCTACGTCGGCGGCCCCGGCTTCCACAGAAACGAGGAGCTTGCGTGGGACACCATGGAGTACCAAATCCGCAACTGGTTCTCGTTTATCTGGACTTCGGGCGACAACATCGTGGAACAGCACGTCCACAACATCGACGTCATCATGTGGGCGTTGGGCGACAACCGCAAGCCCGTTGAAGTCCGCGGCTGGGGCAACAGAAGCACCGACCTCCCCACGCCGACATACGGCGACCGTTTCAGCAACTTCGAGGTAGACTTCGACATGGGCGACGGTCTCCGCCTCCAAAGCTACTGCCAGCAGGACCCGAAAGCATCGGGCGAAATCGGCGAAAGACTCGTCGGCACAAAGGGCATTATGTACTCGAACCTCTACGGCCAAATCTACATTTCCGACCGCAAGGGCAACAAGCTTTGGGTTTGCGACAAGGACAAGGCGAGGGAGTGCATGTCGGAAGAGCACAGATTCCTGCTCGACGCAATCCGCGAGGGCAGACACGTCAACAAAATCAACCAGCTTGTAAACTCGACTTTGCTTGCAATCGCGGGCCGCATGAGCGCGTACTCCGGCAAGAAGTTCAAGTTCGACTGGGTTTTGGCGAAGTCGCAGGAAAGCTTCTGCCCCGAAAAAATCGAACTCGGCAAACGCATGCCATGGAACGGCGTTCCCGTCCCCGGAAAATACAAACTCGTTTAATAAATTTAAAATCAGGAGAAATTAATAACTATGGAAAGACGCGATTTTGTAAAAACATCGGCAATTCTCGGCGCGGCGGCGGCTCTGCCGCGTTTCAGCTACGCGCAAATCAAGGGCAGCGACCGCATCAAGGTTGGGCTTATCGGCTGCGGCGGCCGCGGTACGGGCGCGACATGCAACATGATTGAGGCCGACCAAAACATTAAGGTCGTCGCAATGGCGGACCTGTTTGCCGACAAGCTCCCCAACGCCAAGAAGAAAATCAAGGATTTCTGCGACAAGAAATTCAAGGCGCAGTCCGACGAAATCTTCAATCCCTCTACCGTAAAAACTTTCACGGGCTGGGACTGCTGCGAACAGCTCCTCAAAGAGGACGTAGACTTGGTTATTGAAGCCACTCCGCCCGTGTTCCGCACGCCGCACTTCGCGCAAATCGTCGAAGCGGGCAAGCACGCGTTCCTCGAAAAGCCCGCATGCGTAGACATCACGCAGGCGCGCGAAATCAGGGAGCTTTCCAAGAAGGCGAAGGAAAAGGGCATGTGCATTGTAACGGGCAACCAGCGCCGCCACTCCGCCGCGTATCAGGACGTCATGAAGCGCATTCACGACGGCGAAATCGGCGAAATCCTCGCAGCGCAGTGCTACTGGAACGGCGCGTACTACGTCGGCGGCTACACGGGCTGGGAAGACCTCGGCTTCGACTCCACCGAATACCAAATCCGCAAGTGGGGCGCGTTTATCTGGACTTCGGGCGACCAAATCGTCGAACAGCACGTCCACAATCTCGACGTCATCATGTGGGCGTTGGGCGACAACCGCTTCCCCGTGGAACTCCGCGCGTGGGGCGGCAGAAGCGCCGACGCCGACCTTCCCTCGCCCCAGTACGGCGACAGGTTCACGCACTGCGTGGTAGACTACGACTTCGGCGAAGGCGTAAGGCTCATGAGCTCGTGCAGTCAGGAGCGCAAGACTTCGGGCGAAGTCGGCGAACGCGTCGTAGGCTCGAAAGCCACTTTGGTTACATCGGGCGGCAGGTGCAGATTCATCGACCGCAAGGGCAAGACAATCTACGCCAACACGCAGGAAATCCTCAACCCCTACGTCGCCGAACACAAGTTCCTGCTCGACGCAATCCGCAACGGCCGCCGCGTAAACACGCTCGACACCCTGCTTGGCTCGAACCTGATTGCAATCGCGGGCCGAATGAGCGCGTTCTCGGGCAAGAAGTTCAAGTACGGCTGGATGGAGGCGAAGTCGAAAGAAAGCCTCGCCCCGAAGGAATGGAAGTTCGAAAAACGCCAAGTTTCCGTTCCCGTCCCCGGAAAATACGAGCTTGCGTAATCTCAAACGCAAACGAAAAAGCCCCGAAATTCGGGGCTTTTTTTGCGCCCGCCGCGGTCGGCGGCGGAGCGTGATTTTTGACTGGTTTCGCGCTATTTCACGCCCATGTGGCGTTTGTAGGCGGCGAGCGTGTTCTTCATGAGCATCGCAACCGTCATCGGGCCGACTCCCCCGGGGACGGGGGTAATCGCCGAGCATTTCGGCGCGACGTTTTGGAAATCGACGTCGCCCACAAGCCTGTACCCCGACTTCGTTTCAGTCGAGGGAACGCGGTTGATTCCGACGTCGATAACGCACGCGCCGTCCTTTACCATGTCGGCGGAAACCGTGTTGGGGCGTCCCACCGCCGCGACGAGAATGTCCGCTTGGGCGCAGATTTCCTTCATGTTTTCGCTGCGCGAGTGGCAGACCGTAACGGTAGCGTCCGCGCCCTTTTTCATCAGCAGCAGAGCCATGGGCTTGCCGACGATGAGGCTGCGCCCGATAACCACCGCGCGCTTGCCCTTTGTGGGCACTTCGGCGCGTTTGAGAAGCTCGATAATGCCCGCGGGCGTGCACGCCACGAACGCGCGGGAGTCTTCCTGACAGAGGAAGCCGAGGTTTGCGTTGCTGAACCCGTCAACGTCTTTGTCGGCGCGGACGCGGTTGAACGTGTCGCGCTCGTTGAGCTGTTTGGGAAGCGGCGCCTGTATGAGGATTGCGTCTACGGCGTCGTCGTTGTTGAGCCTGTCGATGAGCGCGTTGAGGTCGGCCTGATTCGTGTCTTCGGGGAGAATGTGGAGGCGGCTTTCGATTCCGATTTCGCCCGCAACGCGCTCCTTCTTCTTGACGTACGAGACCGACGCGGGGTCTTCGCCGACGCGGATAAACGCCACGCAGGGGCGGCGGTCGAATTTGAGGTTTGCGAGTTCGGCTTTAAGCTCTTCGTGAATGCTTTTCGCCGTCGCGTTTCCGTCGATAATTTTTGGCATAAATGGTTAGCGTTTGATTTTCATTGATTCCGCGCGGAGGACGGTGTCGCCGTCGTCCTTGACAATCGCGCCCCTGATTTCCACGAGCTTGTCGCGGTATGTGTTGAGCTGGGGGATTACGATTTGTGTGGTGTCCACATACGCGATGAAGCGGCCGTCGACGTTGTAGATTGCGAAGTTGTAGGGCGCGGGCGCGTGGAACGGCGCGTATGTTGCGCCCGTGTATTTGAGAACCCCCGTGACGTCGCGCGGAGTGGGGTCTATTGTCGTTGTCGATTTGCATGCGCACAGCGACGCTACGATGGCGGTTGCGGCTGCGATAAGCGGCGTGATTTTCATTTTCATAAAGCGCAGATTAGGTTTTTTTATTCCGATTGCAAGACGAACTTTTTTGCGCAAAGCACGGCGAAATCGAGGTTTTCGAAGCGTATGCCGACTTCGGCAAAGCCGGCGTCGGCGAGCATTTCGAGGTTGTCCGAAAGCGTCGCGCACCTGTCGCATTTGAGGCGTTCCCGCGCGACTTCCGCCTCGGCGGGCGTCATGAATTTTTGCATGATTTCCTCCCGCGCCGCCGCGTTTTTTTCGACCGCTTGGGGAGTCGCGCCCAGAATCTGCTCGGCGTTGACGAACACGCCGCCGTCGTCGAGGGCGTCGAAGATTTTTTTGTAGAGCGACCTTTTTGCGCCGTCTTCGATGTGGTGGATTGCGAGCGCGGAGACGACCGCCGCGTACTTGCCGCGCGGCTTCCACGACGCGAAGTCGGACAGAACAAACGTCGCGCGGGGATTTCCAGCAAAGCGTTTTTTTGCGATGTCGAGCATTTTGTCGGAGATGTCTACAAGCTCCAATTCGGCGTCGGGAAATTTCCGTGCGACAAACGCCGCGAGTATTCCCGTGCCCGCGCCGAGGTCGGCTACCCGCGCGTTCGCGGGGAGTTCGAGCGCGTCCACAGCCGCGCCGTAGAATCCGTCGAAATCGGGAATGAGGTTTCGGCGTTGCGAATCGTACTGCGCCGAAATTTTTGCAAACTGCTCCTTTACGTCCATGCCGCCCATTTAAGCCGAACGCCGCGCGTTCCGCAACGAAATTCGGCCTGCGTTTCTTTTGCCGCCGCTGGCTGTTTCGCAAAAAGAAATTCCGCGCGTCGGGAATCTTTGCGCCGACATTTCGGCGCGTTGAAAAAATCCGTTCCGCGAGGCGTTTTTGCGGCGCGTTGCTTTGCGGAATGCGGGCGCAAGCTTTGTAGGAAAATTTAAAACGCGCGGGAAAAATTATACCCGCGCGTTTTTGCGCCCCGAAATTTGACTTGCCGTCGCCGCGCTAAATTTTCAGCACCGATTCCGTCGGGAAGTGCACTATGCGCTTGCCCTCAAAGCGGTCGTCGCCGAAGAATTTTTGCAGGTCAAGCTCGGCGTCGGGCAGGATTTTCCGCGCGGCAAGTTCCGGTTCAAGCTCGCCGCCCTTGAAGTAGATTACGCCGTTTTTCAGGTTGCCGTTGCGCCCGCGTTTGAGGCGTTTTTTTACGAAGCCGAAAAACATCGGCAACGCGCAGACCGAACGCCCCGTTGCGTAGTCGAAAGAGTCTTTGTATTCCTCGATTCGCGCGTGGTGCGCGTACGCGTTGGCAAGTCCGAGGGCGGAAATCATTTCGTTCACCATCGCGATTTTCTTGCCCACGCCGTCGAACATTTCGACAAACGCGTTGGGGTAGAGCACCGCCATGACGATTCCCGGAAGCCCGCCGCCCGAACCCACGTCGGCGATTCTCGCGCCGTCGGCGGGTTTGAAAAACTCCGAAATCGACGCGCAGAACGCCACGTGGCGGTATTCCACGTCGTCCATATCCTTGCGCGAAAGCAGGTTCACCTTTGTGTTGACCTCGCGCAGGAGCGCGGCGAATTCGAGAAGTTTTGCGCGTTTGCCGTCGGAAAGGTTCGGGAGCTTTTCGAAGGGGTTCGGCATTAGAAAATTTCTTCGGGCTTGAAGAAGCGTTTGATTTCGATTTCCGCGTTTTCGGGAGAGTCGGAGGCGTGGGCGATGTTTTCGCGGGTGTCGTCGCCGAAGTCGCCGCGAATCGTGCCCGCGGGGGCTTTGCACGAGTCCGTTGGGCCGAGCAGCCTGCGGACTTTTGCGACCGCGTCGGTGCCTTCGAGCACCGCGAGTATCACGGGGCTGCGCATCATGAATTTCACAAGCGGCGGGTAGTAGGGCTTGCCCACGATGTGCGCGTAGTGCTCTTCGAGGATTTTCTCGTCGAGCCTGACCATTTTGCATGCCGCAATGTTCAGCCCCGATTTGAGGAATTTCGAGAGCACTTCGGGAACGAGGCGTTTTTCGATGCAGTCGGGTTTGAAAATTACAAATGTTCTTTCTTTCATATGTTTGAATTTGTTTTTTTATATCGGCGTCTTCAACAAAAAAAATCGGAAAATTTTGCGCCGCCCGCCGCCGCCTCCTGCGTTAATGCTTGATTTTTCGGAGAAAATTGACGACATTTAAAGGCATGAAGAATTTGAAAAAGGGATTTTCCGTCATCGAGGCCGTTTTGTTCCTTGCAATAATCGGCCTGATTGCGGCGGTGTTCGTTCCGGCGGCGGTGAAAATCCGCAAGTCGGTGCGCGAAGACGCCATTTCGGCGAACGTTTCGAAAATCGTGCGGGCGGGGCAGAAATACGTCGCCGACAAGTCCGTAAAAACGGTTGACTACAAGACCCTTGTCTCGTCGAAATACATGGGCGAGCTTCTCCCCGTGGCGGGCGAGTCCTACGACAAAATCGAAATCTCCGCCGACGGCGGCAAGGTTTCGGTGGACAACCCGCTCGGCGGGAAAATCGAGCGCGAGTACTGATTTTGCGCGAATGCGTTTCGGCGCGCGGGGCATGTTTCCCGCGCGTTTTTTATTTTGCGATGTCGTATTTTGCGGGCAGGGCGATTTGCCTTTCCGACATGAATTGCAGGAAGTCTGCTTGCAGCGGGGCGCGGAAAACGAGGTTCGGGAACACCCGCGAGAAGTCGGCTTCGAACGCGTGCAGAGCCTGACGCTTCATGGGAAGCACCTTCGCCATTTCGGGCGTGAAACCCTTTTCGGCGAAGTCGAGGTACAGGGTTTCGTCGTGCCCGTAGAGCTTGTCGGCAACGACGCAGTGTTTAAGCCACTGGGCGTGGACGCGTATTTGGTGCTTGCGCCCCGTGAGTATTTTGACCTCCGCGAGGGTGTAGTCGCCGCCCGTCTGCGAGTACGAAAGCGGCGTGAAAACCGTTATCGCCTTTTTCGCCGACGGCTTTTGTACGGCGCAGCATGTCTTGATTGCCACGAGCGATTTTTTGTCGTCGGCGAGCGGCTGGGCGACCGTCGCGCAGCCCGCGAGTCTGCCCTCCAAGAGCGCGAGGTATGTTTTCGAGACAAGCCCGCTTCCGTCCATCGCCTTTTGCGCGGTGCTTGCGGTTTCCCTGTTTTTTGCGAGCATGACAATTCCGCTCGTCTCGCGGTCGAGGCGGCTGACGAGGTGGAGCACGTCGGCTTTGAGGTATTCCCGCGCCGCGCCCACGAGGCTCGACAGCGGGCCGTTTTTCGACGGGTGGCAGACGAGCCACCCGGGTTTGTTTAGCGCGAGAAAGTTGTCGTCTTCGTAGACAATCCAAGTCGGAAATTCGTCCATATCGACGAGTCCCGCCTGTTCGCCGAATTCCGAGCCGTGCGGAGGTTTTTTTTCGTCCATTATTTTTTCCCTTTTTGCCCTACCGTAATCGCGACGAGTCCGAACGCCATCGGGCGCGTCGAGACCGACTCGAAGCCCGCGTCGAGAAACATCTTTTCTATTTCCTCCCTCGGCGGATACGCGAGCGTGGTCTCCGCGAGGTATTCGTAGTCCGCCCTGACGCCGCCGCAAAGCGACGCCGCAATCGGGACGAATTTGCCCATGAAAATTTTTTGCGCCGCCGCAAACGCGCCGCGCGCGCGGCAGACTTCGAGCACGCAGAGCCGCGCGTCTGGTTTGAGGGTTCTTAATATTTCGCGCAGGCACGCGGGTCTGTTCCTGAAATTTCGGAAGCCGAATGAAATTGTCGCGCCGTCGAAAACGGCGTCGCCGAAAGGCAGATTTTCGCAGTCGGCTTCGACGAATTCGACTTTCGCGTCGGGGCGTTTCTTCGCGAATTTCTTTGCGGCGATTTCGAGCATCGGCTTGCAGAAATCGGCGCACTTGATTTCCGCGTCGGGATATTTCGCCGCGATTTCCAGCGCGACGTCGCCGCTTCCGCACGCTATGTCCGCCACCGTCATTGCGCCCGCCGTCCCGCGCGGGAAGAGGGCGCGGACGAGCCTTTTGCGCCAGAGAACGTCAAGCCCGAATGTCATTGCGCGGTTTGCGGCGTCGTAGAACGGGGCAACGCGGGAGAACATTTTTTTTACGGAGTTTTCCTCGCGGCTGTCGGGGTCGGCTATTTTGTTTCCGCTATTCATTCGATTTTTTCCCGAAGGAGCGCACCACCATGTCCGACAAAAATTTGTCGGGGTTGCCCACGCAGTCGGCGGAGATTGCGAATTCCGTCTCGCCCGTGTTGCGCGATACAATCGCAAGCCCGTGTTTGAAATCCTTGAAAACCCTCTCGCAGACCGCCGACACCGACTTGTCGTTTTCGACCGCCTCGGAGACGAGGGCGCGTTTTGCGCCGTCGTCGAGTTTCAGCCCGAAGCCCGTTTTTTCGCGGAACGCCGCGGCGAACTTTTCTATGTCGGCAAGCATCGAGTCGCGAATCAAATCGCCGTTGTCGACAAGCAGCTCTTTGAGCGTCTCCTTCGGGTTTTCGACCGTGCGCGTGTTAAGCTCGAAGCTTTTTATGCCCGACGACGGCAGCTCGAATTTGTAGTCGCGCAGTGTGCGTTCGAGCACTGTCATCAGCCCGCGCGCGCCCGTTTTTTCGAGGTACGCGAGGTTCGAGATTGCCTTGACCGCTTCGGGCGTTATCGAAAAATCTATGCCGTAGCCCGCAAAATCCTCGCGGTACTGCTTCAAAATCGAGCCTTCCGACGACACCAGAATGTCGGCGATGTCGTCGGGTTTGAGGGCTTCGCAGGCGACGCGCACGGGGAGTCTGCCGATGAATTCCGCCTCGAACCCGTATTTGATGAAGTCGCTTGTTTCGGCGAATTTCAGGTAGTCGGAATTGTCGGCGTTTTTGTCGAAGTCGGAGTCCGACGCGAAGCCGATTGTGCCGCGGTTCAT
>DHMA01000173.1:4162-6827 GCA_002405555.1 Opitutia bacterium UBA4654 | reverse complement strand
GCGCTTCTGCGCTCCGCCGTCTACGAGCTTAATCGGCTTGCCGTTGATGATGTTGTGCGCGAACTGCGTGAGCACGCGCGACGAGCCTTCCTTCGGGGCGGTAATGTCGTCGAGTTTCGGGCCGATGAAATTGAAGGGGCGGAAGAGCGTGAATTTCAGACCCGCGTGGTTGCCGTACGCCCAGATTACGCGGTCGAGCATCTGCTTGATGCAGGAGTAAATCCAGCGTTCTTTCGGGACGGGGCCGAGAACGAGCGGCGAATTGTACTCGTCGAAATTCTGGTCGGGGCACATGCCGTAGACTTCCGAGGTCGAGGGGAAGACGATGCGTTTGCCGTACTTGGCGCATTTTTTCACGATGTCGATGTTCGACTCGTAGTCCAGCTCGTATACGCGCAGGGGGTCTTTGACGTAGAGCGTGGGGGTTGCGATTGCCACGAGCGGCACAACGACGTCGCACTCTTTTATTTGTTCTTCAATCCAGTCTTTGTCGGTGAGGATATTTTTTTCGAAGAACGCGAAGCGCGGGTTGCCGAGGCAGTGCCCGATTTTATTTGTGCCCAAGTCCATGCCGACGATTTCCCAGTCGGTCTTTTGGAGAATTTTCCACGCGAGCGACGAACCGATAAACCCGTTGACGCCCATGATAAAGATTTTCTTAGATGCCATATTGTTTTCAATCAAAACACAAACGCCATGGCAATCAAGCCAATAAATTACCATTTAACGCCGCAGCCCCGCGCGGTTTCAGCGCGTCGCGGGGAGGACGATTTTCGCGAGAACGGGCATGTGGTCGGACGGCCGCACGTCCTCGAAAGTGTCGGAAATGTGCGCGTGTTTGAGCACCTCCATTCCGTTCGAGACGAACACGAAGTCTATCGGGCGCGAAAGCCAGCGCTTGGGGGCGGGCTTGACGCCTATGCAGGTGGGTTCGGGGCCGTAGTGCGGCGTTTGCGAGATGTCGCGCGAGTTGCGCAGCAGCCCCGAAGACTCGAACTTGTCTATCATCTCCTTTTCGCGCGTGTTGAAGTCGCCCACAATCACGAAAGGCGTTTTGCCCGCGATTTTCGGCACTTCCGAAACGAGCAAATCGAAGGATTTTTCCCTGTCGGGCTTGTTGCGGCTGTTCAGGTGGAGGTCGAAGAACACAAGCTCGCGCCCCGAAAGTTTGTCGCGCAGTTTTATCCACGCGCAAAAGCGGTTCTGCTTTTCGCCGCCGACGCCCCAGCCGACCGTCCGCTTTTCGGGCGGATACGGGTTCGGGCCGAACCAGAACGTGCCGCCGTCGAGGCGTTCGAAGCGCGACGCCTTGTAGAAAATGACGACGTTCATCGCCCAGCTTTTGCCTTTCGGCTCGATTTTCGGGTTGTTGAACTCAGCCGCCCAGTCCGAGCCGAGCTGCGACAAAATCCACTCCGCCTGCGCTGTCGACAGCTCCTGCGAGCCGCAGATGTCGAACTCGTGGTATTTCATAAGCGCGGGAATTTGCGCGCGCCGCTTTTCCCAATAGGGTTTGTCGGCAAAATAGAGCATGTTGAACGATGCCACGTTCGCCGTCGCGCGGCACTCGGCGGTTTCGCCGGAGCACGCGGTTTTTTCGACGAAGCACGAGCACAGCAAAAACTGCGCCGCAAACGCCGCCGTAAGGCTTGCGATTATACTTTTCATTGAATTAGGAATTTGTTTTTCGACATTATTCCACACAAACACAAAATTTTGCAAGCAAAATTCCGCGCCCTACGCGTAGACGCGCACCTCGAATACGGAGGCGGTGTCGGAGCCGTTTGTGGCAAGGCATTCAAGCTCGACCGATTTTGCGGCGACTTTTTCGAAATCGTGCTCCACGCGCTTCTGGTAGTTGCCCCTAACTTCCGCAAGCGTCTTTTTAGAGCCGTCGGCGAGGGTTGAGACAATGCGGTAGTCGCGCAGGCATTCGGGTTGCGCGCCGAGCGCGAGCCTTTTGAAAAAGTTGGGCTGGCGCGTAATTGTGAGCATGCGGCAACCAGTGTCGAGGTTGAGTATTATTTTGGAAATCTCCTTCGGCGAATCCCATTCGAGTTTGAGCGCGGGCTTGTCGATAATAGGGGCAATCCAGCGGTTTTCGCAGCTGCCGAGGGCGTCGTAGAACATTCCCGAAACCACGTTTTCGGGCTTGGCGGACGCCGCGCAGGAGGTCGCCGAAATCTTCGCAGACCGCGCCAAGTCGAGCGGGTCGGAATTTTTGACGCCCGCGATAATCACGCCGTCGCGGAGCATGCGCTGCTGGAACGCCGAAAATTTTTCGGGAGACTTCAAAATGTCTTTCGGCGAAATTCCCTCCGCCGCGCACAAGGCCGCCGCCGTGCCCGACACCTGCCCCGTCGTCGCGCAGGTGTTCATTATGCGCGTCGAAGAAAACGCCATGTGGCTGCAACTGATGTCGCGCCCCGCCATGAGCAGGTTCGGAAAGTCCTTTGCCACGAGCGAGCCGAACGGTATGTTGTAGTAGTCTATTTTCCCCGCGAAAATCGCGGGCTTTTTGTGGCGTTCGGCGTAGAAGCCCTTTGAGGTTTGGTCCTCCAAAGCCCAGCCCGCGGCGGCGATTTGGTCTGGCATTTCGCGCCACTTGCCCTTGATGTCGTGGACGGTGAAAATGCGCTCGCCGAGCACCCTGTAAGTGTCGCGG
>DHMA01000173.1:237-4090 GCA_002405555.1 Opitutia bacterium UBA4654 | reverse complement strand
TCCAACGGAGTCGAGGGCGAGGTTTGCGGTTTCGGGGAATTTTCCGCTGTTTTTGATGTAGTCCCACACGCCCAAAATTATCGACAGCAGCTCGAAGCGCAGAACTTCGGTGTCGCGCAGAGTGTCCGCCATGCCGCCGTGCGAGATGAACGCGTAGCCCATGCCGAAGCCGCTCGCGCGGGGATCGCGGAACTTCAAGTCGTCCGCCGTAATTTTCTTCGCCCACGAGGGCGGCGTAAACGGCGTGGGTTTGCCGCAGTCTTTCGAAGTGTAGATTACCGACGCGCACAGGTGCTTGCCAAGCTCGTAGATGTCGGCAAGCTCCTCGCCGTATTTTTTAGAGCCTTCGCGCCCCGACATCAGCGTTGCGCCCGCCTCCATGGCGACCCGCGCGTCGCCCGTGCAGTCCACAAACTGCTTGGCGGAAATTTTGTAGATTTTCAGCGAGTGGTCGCTGCGCGCCATGACCGATTTTATGCGCCCGTCAGCCGTTTCGGCGAGGTACACGGAAGTGTCGAGCAAAAGGGTGAGGTTCTTTTCCGACACGCATTTGTCGTACAAAACCAAGTCCCACATTTCCCACGACATCTGGGGGTTCTTGACGGAGTGTTCGAGCTTGATTTCCTCCAAAATTCCCGCCTCGCGCCAGCCGACTTTGTGGCTCCAAATTCCGAGCGGGTGCATGCGCACCTCGGAGCTTGAATTGCCGCCGAGCCTCGACCTGTCCTGAACCAAGACCGTTTTTGCACCCGCGCGCGCCGACGCTATCGCCGCGCACACTCCCGCAAGGCCGCCGCCCGCAACGAGCACGTCGCAGTCGAGCGCGATTTTTTCCATGTTCGGCTCTCCCGATGCGTCGAACGCCCTGCCGGCGAGCGAGCTTTCAATCTTTTTGCCGAGCGGCGTAATCCCCGCCTTTTCGCCGCCCGCGGCGTCCTCCGCCTTGGCGGGCAGGCTTACCATGAAGGAGTATCCGAGAAGCGACATTGTAGACGCGCTCAGAAACTTTCTTCTTCCCATTTTGTCGAAATCCCCGTTTTCCATGTCCGTTGTAGAAATAAGTTGAATTTTATTATTTCGGAACGGCGCGGGCGTGTCAAAAAAAATCCGCAACATTGAAGCTGCGGATTTCGGGAAAAAGCGGGGCGAAAAGGGACGGATTATTTGCGCTTCGTCCAGCCGTGGGCGTCGGTGAAGTCCATTATGCACTTCCAGTTGTACGCGTCGATTTGGTGCGGGCCGTCGTAGAGCACATAGCCGAAGCCGTCGCCGACAAACGGCTTTTTCACGCGCAGGTCGTCGGGAGTCGCCATTTTCTTCGCCCCGAAAAGCGCGTAGATTTTGCCGGCCTCCGCAAGCGACATGAACTCGCCTTTCGGGTCCGCCCAAATGTCCTTTGTGCCGCTCAAAACGTAGACCATGCGCGGGGCCATCGCCGCAAGCACGTGCTGGGCGTCGATAGGCATGCTCTCGATGTTTTCGGCATACTCTTTCATCTTGGGCTTGTACCAGCACGGGAAATACGTCGCCGCAAATTTCAGGTTCTCGCCGTAGTTGCGCCTGTTCATCGAAGCCCCGCCGCAGCACGAGCTGTTCGAGACCGCGAGCGCAAAACGCGTGTCGTACGCGCCCGCAAGCAGCGCGGTCTTGCCGAGCCGCGAGTGCCCCGCGACGCCGATTTTTGCGCGGTCGATAAACGGCAGGGTTTCGAGCAGGTCGAGGACGCGGCAGTCGCCCCACGCCCACGCGGCTATGCAGCGCGGGTCCTTGTCAATCGCCGACTTGTCGAAGATGCGGAACACCGATTCGTTTTCGGAGAGAATGTGCTCCTTGTCGGGGTAAAGCTCGCAGTAGCAGAACGTGGCGACCGCGTAGCCGCGCGAAACGATGTCCGCAAACGGGTAGCGGCTCGGACGCACCCCGCGCTGGTACTCGTGGTCGCGGTTGTCCGTAATTTTGAGAGCTTTTTTGTTCGGAAGCCAAGTACCCTCTTCGGGCAGCAGAACTTCCGGCTCTGAAACCGTCGTGTGGTTGCCGTTGTAGTTGGTGTAGACAAACGCGGGCACGGGGTTTTCGCGCGAAGCCGACTTCGGATAGTACATGAGAACGTTGAAAATGTGCGTTCCGTTTTTGTCGGTCGAAATTATCTTGTACTGTCTGCGCTTTGCGATTCCGCCGAGCGCGTTGTCGGACGATTCCACCAGTTTGAATTCGAGCTTTTCGGGGCGCGGCGGCATCTTGCCGAAATACTCCTCCTCCAAAAATTTCACGACTTTCGGACGCTCCCCGTCGAGCCACTGCTTGGCCGTTTCCACGCGCCCTCCCCCGCCGATTTTGTCGAGAATGTCGAGTTTCTTGTAGATGTCGGCTTTCGCCTCCGCGTAGTTTATCGCAACCTTTTCGACCCTGTTGAATTTCATGCACGATTTTTCGGGCATGTCGGGGTTGTAAAGCCCGCCCGCCTCCGCCGCAAACAGGGCGGACGCGGAGAGCGACATCAAAAATACCGAAAGGTTTTTCATATTGTTTTTTCTCTTGTCTTATTTTTTTGGGGGGACGGGCTTCCAGCCGCGCTTTTCGGCGTAGTCCATAAAATTCTTCCAGTCGTAGGGCGTTATGCTGTGCTTGCCGCTCTTGATGTGGTAGGCGATGTCGCCGTGGAATGGAGAGTCTATTTCGAGCGCGTCGAGGGTCGGAAAATTCTTCGCCCCGAAAAGCGCGAACGCGGGCGCGGCGTTTATCAAACCGAGCAGCTGGCCTTCGGGGTCGGCCCAAAAGTCCTCGGAGGAACTCGTGGTGTAGAGCATGCGCGGGGCTATCAGCGACACAAGGTGGTGCTGGTCGACGGGCATCGACGAAACGTCGTGCGCGTGCTTTTTGAAGTTTGCGGAAAACCAGTACGGAAAGTTGAAGTCTACCATCGACGCCGCCGACTCGCCGTAGTTGCGGCGCGTCAGAGCCTCGCCCATGCAACCGGCGTTGTTCGAACAAACGTAGGCAAAGCGGAGGTCGTGCGCGCCCGTAATCAGCGCGGTCTTGCCGAGGCGCGAATGCCCCGCAACCGCAAGCTTCGACATGTCGATTTCGGGCAGGGTTTCGAGCAGGTCGGCAACGCGCATGTTCCCCCACGCCCAAGCGACAATCGCGGGGCGCGAGTCGAACTTTCTGCCGAAAATCTTGTAGACGCTTTCGTCCGCCGCCTCCGCGCCGTCGCGGTCGGGATAGACGTCCATGTAGCAGAACGTGGCGATTGCGTAGCCGCGCGAAACGATGTCCGCAACGGGAATGCGCGTCGATTTACCCGCGCGGAGCTGGGCGCGTTTCTTTTCGGAAAGCGTCGCCGCATAGTTTTCCGTCTCGATTCCGTCTTCGGGCGAAACAACAAAATTGCCGTAGAAGTTGGGGCAAACGAACGCGGGCGATTTCGCGCCGCCGTTTTTTGGCAGATATACAAGAGCCACAAACGAGAGCGAGCCGCCCGCTCCCGAAACGGTAATTCTGTACTGCCTGCGCTGGGCAATGCCGCCGAGGGCGTCGTCGGACGATTCTATAAGCTCGAATTTCTGGGAATCTGGGCGCGGGGGAATCGCGCCGTAAACCTGAGAGTCGAAAAATTCGAGAATCTGCCCCCGCGCCTCGCGCGACCATTCGAGGGCGTTTGCCACCCTGCCCTTGCGGTCGAGACGTTCGAGGACGTCGGGCACTTTCGAGTCTCCGATTTGCGAGACAACGTAAAACGACTTACCGTATTTTTTAATGAAAGTGTCGGCGACAGGCTGGTCGCGCGTGATGTATTTTTCGGCAAAAGCCGAAGCCGAAAAAACCGCCGCCCAAGCCCCCAAACAAGCAATAG
>DHMA01000173.1:0-161 GCA_002405555.1 Opitutia bacterium UBA4654 | reverse complement strand
CATACTCAAACGTATGAGCCGCTTTCACAACAAAGTCAAACATTATCGGAAACCCTTACCCGACAAACTCAAAAGGTTTGTATAAGGCGATTTTCGAGCGTATTTCGGACAATCGCGTAAAATCGACGTCAGACAAACAACCAAGAGACTGGGCTATCGAC
>DHMA01000080.1 GCA_002405555.1 Opitutia bacterium UBA4654 | reverse complement strand
TCAACCAACTCGATTTACTCCCTTAGCTTACTGACCTATTTTTGGGCACTCCGCACGAAAAAATGCTCGCCCTGACGAAAATTATGTTTTCTCCGTTGTGTCGGAGGAAATGTCCGCCGCGCGGAACTCCGCCTTTTGCATGTTGTCCGAAGAAAAAATTTGCCGCGCGAAATCCGCGCCATGCGCCTTGTTTTGAGCCGCGTCGCGCGGCAATTTTCGCGCTCTTTGCGCAAATGTTTGATTGACGAAAAAGGACAAAAGCGGATAATGGTTTGCCGTACAAGTGCTATTCAAAACCAATGGGTGTATTATGAAAAAATGTCTATATATGTTTGCCGCGCTGCTGCTCTCTGCGGGCGCGTCTTTTGCGTTCGACTCCGAGGCGCGGTTAATCGTGCAGGCGGAAAAAATTTGCGGCTTCGAGGCGAAAGCAACCCGCGGCGGACGCGCCACTGTCGACGAACTCAAAACTTCCGACAAGCGCGTTTCGAAAATCGACTACTATTATAAAAACAAGTCGGAGGATTGGGAAACTGCCGGCTTCAAATTCAAGGCGGACTTCGACGGCTCGGTTCTGCTTTTCATTTCGGCTTTGCGACGCTCGCAGGGCGGAAAAACCGAAATGCTCACCGTCGCCTACGACGACATCGCAATAGACGGAAAGCCCGTGCTCAACGGCGACTTTTCGGGCGACTACAACAACTGGTGGGGCAGCCGCGCGTTCCCGACGGCAATCCTTGCCGAACCCGCCGCCGACGGAAAGAAAAACAAGTTTCTGCGGGCGTGGTGCAACTCGTATTTGGTGCAGCGCATTCCCGTGGCAAAGGGCGTCGAGTACGAAATAACTTTCCGCACAAAACCGCTCGGAAAAATCGACATCGACCGCGGCGAATGCCTGCCATTGGATATTTCAAAATACTCAAATTTTAACCTTTCCGATTTTTCCATATGGAAATTTCCGTATAATTTGTCCGAAATCAGCAAAGCTAACGGAAATTTCGGCGGAATCAAATTCGATTTGATAAAACGCCCCGACGGAAAGGGATTCGGCGGCGTGCTCTTCGCCTCCAAAAACAACGAAAACGCCGTAAAAAAAATTACGGTGGATAGAAAGGTCGCGGGCAAGTTCATATACATTTTGCACACTTCGGTGCGCTCCTCCAAATCTGAGCCGCCCACCGCAAAAGTGAACATGAAGCTCTACGACGGCACGGAGGCTTCGTACACGCTAAGACGCTACCGCGACACTTGGTTCTTCGACGATTCGGGCGAAATCAACAACAACGCGCGTCCCGTATTTTACGCAAAGCCCGACAAAAAGCTGGGTGTTGTGTACCTCTCGCGGATAGACATGCCCGACGGCGCGGCGTTGAAGTCTCTCGAAATCGAAACGGCGCGGGGCGACGCCTTCCTGCTCTTGGGCATTACCGTGGGCGACAGGCAGGTGGCAAAATTCAACGTAGAGCCGTTCGACAAAAAGGAATGGGTTGCCGTAGACATTCCCGAAGACATCTACGTCCGCGAAGGCTCGGCTCTCGACCAGTCGCGCTTCTTCGACTCCGCGCCCGCGGGAACTTACGGCAGGGTGATTCTGTCGGAGCGCGGCACGCTCGCGTTTGAAAAGACGCCCGAAAAGGACGTTCGCTTCAAGGGTTTTTCGGAGTATTCGCTCTCGCACTTCCTGAAATTTTCGTCGGAAAAGCGCACTGAGGAAATCAAGCGCTACGCAAAGTCTTTCAAAACCCACGGCTACAACTTCGCGAGAATTTCGTTCGAAATTTTGCGCGACGACATGCCCGACATCGAACGCGAAGCCCTCTACGACACCGCCGACAGGCTTCTTTACGAGCTGAAAAAGAACGGCGTCTACGTGCACCTCACCCTCACTTGGTACAGAATGGGGCTTAAAGACTACGACTTCCATATCCGCGACGACGTAAAGCTCCGCGCCGTTTTCGGCGAGCCGAAAGTCCGGGCGCAGTGGGCGAAAAACGCAACGTACGTCCTCAACCACTTCAACCCCTACACGGGCATGCGCTGGAAGGACGACCCCATGTTCGTCTGCGCCGAGTACTACAACGAGCTTGCCATCTGTTATAGCCGCATGGACGAATCGCGCAAGTTCCACCCCAGCGACAAAATTCTGCCCGAAACCCGCGCGTTCGTCATGGACAAATGGCGCGGCTGGCTCGAAAAACGCTACAAGGGCGACATCTCCGCGCTCAACGCCGCGTGGGACAAAATCTTTTCGAAAAAGGGCAAATTCGCCTACAAGAGCTTCGCCGAAGTTCCGTGCATTGTAGCGGGCAACGACGACTGGGAGCGCTGCTGTTGGGACTTCATGGCGGACTTCGTTTCGTTCGCCGAAAAGACCGTGGACTCCGCGGGCTACAAAGGGCTTAAAGTGCAAAACAATCTCGGCCCCAACGTCTACGGAACGTATATCCGCAGCAGAACGACCGACTACGTAATCGCCAACACATACTTCGCCCACCCGTCGAGCTTCGACATAAACAACGCTTCGTGCTATCAGGGCAATCCGCTCCAATCGGGCGCGGGATATTGGCGCGGAATCGCCGCAATGAAAATTAACAACCGCCCGTTTTTTGTAACCGAATATAACCACTGCTATTGGAACACGTTCCGCTATGTGATGCCCGCGATGTTCGCGCCGCTCTCGGCGTTCCAGAACTTTTCGGGGCTTACGATACACTCCGACGCCGTTCCGTTCTCGCAGCGTTGGAGCAGGACGATGGGCGCGTTCAAAGTGTATCCGTCGCCCGTGGCGCAGGCGAACGAGCTTGTTTCGTCGGCTGCGTTCATACGCGGCGACGTTCGACCCGCGCGGCACAGAATAGACATCGCGGTTTCCGACGATTTCCTCCAAAACAACACGCGCTCCGTCCGCGCGTTCAGCAGCTTGCAGACGCAGTACATGCTTCTCACGGGCTTCGGGGCGGCGTTCGGCGGCGACGTTCCGAAGGCGGTCAAGGGCGTGAAGTTCCGCCCCGCCGACATGACGCTCAGCCCCGTCGGCAGCTCCGAAATCGTCTCCGAGGCGTGGTACCACAGCGTCAAGGACGGCGGCGGCGCGTTCGACCTCGAAAAATTCGTCTCGACCATGCGCGAAAAGGGCATTCTGCCGCCCGACAATATCACGGACGTAAAGCGCGGAATTTTGCAGTCCGACACGGGCGAAATTACCGTGGACATGAAAAAGTGCTCGATGAAAGTCTCCACGCCGCGCACGGAAATCGCGGCAATGCAGTCCCCGACGGAAACGCGGCTGGGCTCGCTTAAAATCGTTTCGGCGGACGTTCCGTCGTCAATCGGCGTGGTGTCGCTCGACGGCGCGAAGA
>DHMA01000127.1 GCA_002405555.1 Opitutia bacterium UBA4654 | reverse complement strand
GCGGGGCTATTTTTCCTCGTAGTATTTGCCCGAAATTTTGTCTTTTTTCAGCACGCGGAAGCCCGCGGCGCGTATGCGCCCCATGTCGGAAAGCGATTTCTCTTTGCCTGCGGTATATTCTATATTGATGTTGGGTTTGTCGAAAATCCGCCTGACGGGCTTGCCGCTTTCGGGGTGCTTTGTTATCGGCTTCGACGAGATGGACTGTTCGACCTCGAAAATTTCGCCGTCCGAGCCGTCCGCCTCCACTGTTGCGTATTTGTAAATCGGCATGTTATTTGAAGATTGAAATTGCAAGCGACGCCCCCGCCAAAAACAGCGCGGCGAGGTATCCGACCGCCGACATTATGATTTTCGACGTAAGCGGCACGTTCAGCAGAACGAGCAGAATCACGATTCCCCAGCGCGACACCGCCGCGAGCGTCTCCTCCGAAATGTTCGTGAAGCGGCGCAAAAACACGCTGCCGTCGAGCGGCGGCACGGGAATCATGTTTATGACGAAAAGCACGCAGTTGACGTAAATCGAAAGCGCGGCGACCTCCGCAAAATCGGGGAGTTTCGCGATTTCGAACGCCGCAAGCAACGCCGCCGACACGCCCGCCAAAACGAGGTTCATCGATACCCCGCCGAGCGTCGAAAGGAAGTCTACGCGCTTGCGCGTCGCGGGGTTGTCGAGCATAATCCGCACGGGCTTGCCCCAGCCGAAGACCATCGGGAAGCCGCTTCGCATGGTAAGCGCGATTGTGAGAATCGGCAGGATTACCGTTCCCAGCATGTCCATGTGGGCAATCGGGTTGAGCGTCGTGCGCCCGTCCATGCGCGGAAGCCTGTCGCCGAGCTTGTCGGCAACGATTGCGTGCCCGTATTCGTGCATGGTGATTGCAATAAGAAGCAGAATGTAGAGGATTCCGCCCGTTCTTATTTCCGAAAGAAGGTCCATTGAAAGTCGCTTTCCGTCTTGGTTTGCTCCGCGCCGATTTTTGCGGAGTCTATTATTTCGAGTAGTTTGCGTTTGTCGGCTTGGAGGGCGGGCGCGTCGATTGTTTCGAGAACTTTCCGCGCCTCGGCGTCGCGCCCAAGCTCGACGAGCACCCGCGCCCTGTTTGCCCGCGCGGTTTGTTTGTCTATGTTGAGGGGCGAAAATTTTTCAAGCACAATGTCCCACTGGCGCAGGGCTTCGTTCCAGTCCGCCCTGCCGACGTCGTAGAACGAGAGCGCGTATTTTTTGCGGATTTCCCCGTTTTCGGGTTCAAGCTCCGCCGCGCGCGCGTAGGACTGCGAAAGCTCGGCGTCGAGCGTGGCTTGCGAAAAACCGTGTTTTGCGATAAGCTCCTCGCGGAAGAACAGAATCAGCTGCGCGAGTTGCAGGCGGTAGACGGAATTTTCGGGCGCGAGCGACACCGCCGCGCGGATATTGTCGTACGCGTGTTTCGCAAGCCCGTGCTCGGCTTCGTAGTTTGCAAGCTGCTGTTTTACGACGGGCAGATTCGGCGACAGCGCGTCGGCATGCGAAAACTGCTTGTACGAAAGCTCGTCGTCGCCCGTGGCGCGGAGAAATTTTCCGTTGAGCACAAGCGCGTCGACGTCGTCGGGAAACTCAGCCAGATATTCCGCCCAAAGCGCGTCGATTTTGCTTTTGAGCGACAGCGCGTCGGAGCGGCTCATGCGCGATTTTCCCCTTATGCGCTCGAAAAACCTGTCCTGCTCCTCTATGATGTCGAGAAGTTTTTTCTGCGACAGCGTGTAGGCGTATTCCGACCTGTCGGGGCGCGGGGCGTCGCCCGACGAGCACGCGCAAAGCCCGACCGCCGCAATCGCGGCGGCGGCAAGCGCGGGAACGATGTCGGAAAGTTTCGGCATTGCGCGGCGGGTGTTTGGGCTTAGTGTCCGCAGCCGCAGTGTCCGCAACAGCAGCCGTGCGGGTGTCCGCCGCCGCCCGAATGTTTGCACGCCGACGCCGATTTTACCGACACCGCAAAGCCCGACACGAGCTTCGAAAGGTTCTTCGACCCGCATTTGGGGCATGCGGGTTTTTGCGTTCCGCGGACGAGGGCTTCGAAGCTTTCGCCGCATTTCTTGCACTTGTATTCGTAGATTGGCATTTTTTTTGTTGAAACAATGGTTGAATGTTTCGGGGGATTAATTTTAAATATACAGACTATAATAAGCGACGGAAAGTTCAATGGCAAAGAGCGAAAAAAAGTCCGACAAACAAACTCCCATGATGGAGCAGTATTGGAGCGTGCGCAACTCGCTTGCGTCCGACACAATCCTGCTGTTCAGGCTCGGCGACTTCTACGAAATGTTCTACGACGACGCCGTGGAAGGCTCGCGCATACTCGGCATAACGCTCACAAAGCGGCAGAACTACCCCATGGCGGGCATTCCCTACCACGCCGCAGACCAATATATTCCGAAGCTTCTCGCGGCGGGCAGGAAAGTCGCCATCTGCGACCAGAACGAAATTCCCAAGCCCGGACAGCTTGTAAAACGCTCGCTTTCGAGAATCCTCACCCCCGGAACTACGATTGAAGACAGCCAGCTCGACAGCCGCCACGGCAACTTCGTCATGGCATTGGACATCGACGCCGCGCACAAACTCTACGCCTCGTGGCTCGATTTGAGCACCGCCGAATTTTATTGCGCCGAGTTCGACACGCCCGCCGACTTTCTCCCGATACTTTCGGCATGCAACCCAAAGGAAATTGTTTTGCCCGAAGACGCATCGCGCCGCTGGGGCGAGAACCCCGCGCTTTCGATGTGGAACTCGCTGTTCAGGGGCATAATAGACCTCACCCCCGTAACGCTTTTGCACGACTACCGCTTCGAACCCGCGTGGGGGGCGGCGCAAATCCGCGAAACTTTGGGAGTCTTGGGTTTGGAGGGCTTCGGCATAGCGCGAGGCTCGCGGCTGACGGGCCCCGCGGGAGCTCTCGTCTTCTACGCTACCGAGAACCTGCGCGGGCGTCCGCAAAACCTCAGGACTCTCCGCAAGTTTTCGGGCAAAAAGTGCGTGCTCATCGACCCTTCCACCCAGCGCAACCTCGAAATTTTCAGGGCGACGACGGGCGGGCGCGAGGGCAGCCTGATTTCCGTCATGGACAGAACCCAAACCGCGGCGGGCGCAAGGCTCTTGGAGGCGTACCTCTCCGCGCCCACAATCGAACCCGCCGAGATTAAGCGCAGGCAGGACACCGTGTGGGAGCTTTACGCCGCCCCCGCCGAATGCTCGCGCCTTGCCGAAAGGCTTTCGCAGGTCCGCGACATTCCGAGGATACTCTCGCGCCTGCAAAACAGGGTGCGCAACCCGCGCGAGCTTTCCGCGATACAGACGACGGTCGAGCAGTTCGAGCCTATCCGCGAGTGCCTGTCGCGCGTGGGCGGCGCGTTGTGCGCAAAGGCGGCGTCCGAAATAGGCGATTTCTCCGCCCTGCAATCTCTTCTTTCCCGCGCGCTTTCCGACGACGTTCCGTCGAAAATTCAGGACGGCGGCGCAATCCGCGAGGGCTTCGACGCCGAGCTTGACCGCCTGCGCTCGCTTTCGAGCGACAACATGACGTGGCTTGCCGACCTCGAACGCGAGGAGCAGAACCGCACGGGCATAAAAAACCTCCGCGTAAAATACAACGGCGCGTTCGGGTATTTCATAGAGGTAACGAAGTCCTACCTTTCGCAGGTTCCGCCCGAATACATCAGGAAGCAGACGATGACAAACGCCGAGCGTTTCACGACGGAGTCGCTCCGCCGCAAGGAGCGCGAAATCCTGCACGCCGAGGAGCTTTCCAAACGGCGCGAGGAGGAGATTTTCCAGCAGCTTGTCTCCGACGTTCTGCAATATTCCGACGCGCTTTCGGCGACCTCCGAGCTGCTCTCGCAAATCGACGTTTTCAGGGGCTGGGCGGAACTCTCGCGCGAGTGGGACTACTGCAAGCCCGATGTGGACGAGTCGGACGCAATCGAAATCTACGACGGCCGCCACCCCGTCGTGGAGCAAATGCTCCGCCGCGACGGCATGGGGCTTGCCCGCACCGATTCCTTTGTGCCCAACGACACTTTCCTTTCGTCGTCGGGCGAGCAGATTGCCCTGATTACGGGCCCCAACATGGCGGGCAAATCTACGTACATCAGGCAAATCGCGCTCATCGCGCTCATGGCGCAGACGGGCTGTTTTGTGCCCGCAAAGCGCTGCCGCATGGGCGTTGTGGACAGAATTTTCAGCCGCGTGGGCGCGTCCGACGAACTCTCGCGCGGCAACTCAACGTTCATGGTCGAAATGAACGAAACCGCGAACATCTTGAACAACGCAACCGACCGCTCGCTAATCATTCTCGACGAAATCGGGCGCGGCACAAGCACCTACGACGGCCTTAGCATCGCGTGGGCTGTCGCGGAGTTCATTCACGGCGACGGCGCGCAGGGCCCGAAAACGCTTTTCGCAACCCACTACCACGAAATCACGAAGCTGGAGGAAACCCTGCCGCGACTGGCAAACTACCGTGTCTGCGTCAAGGAGTGGAACGACGAAATCATTTTCGTGCGCAGAATAGAAAAGGGCGCGGCGGACAAGTCCTACGGCATTCAGGTTGCGCGGCTTGCGGGGCTTCCCGAAAAGGTCATCGACCGCGCAAAACGCATTCTCTCCGAGCTTGAAGCCGAGGGCGACGGCATTGTCGACAACCTCGGCGGCGTCCGCAAGCCCAAGGCGAAACGCCGCCCGCGCCAGACTCCGCCCGACGGCGAAAGCAACTTCAAACAGCTCTCGTTTTTCTGATGGACTCCGACGGCAGACATACTCTTTCGGAAAAGGTCAGGCGTTTGCCTACCACAAGCGGCGTGTATATCATGAAAGACTCGCTCGGAAACGTGATATACATCGGCAAGGCGTTGAATCTGCGCCGCAGGGTGAGCCAGTATTTCACGGCGTCGTACAAGACCCGCGCGTCCAACCCGAAAGTCTCCTCTCTGATAGACTGCATTGCCGACTTCGACTTTGTCAACACGCGCTCCGAAGCCGAGGCGTTAATCCTCGAAAGCAAGCTAATCAAGCAGTGGAAGCCGCGCTACAACACGCTCGAAAAGGACAACAAAAACTTCCTGCACCTGCGCGTCGAAATGTTTTCGAAGCTTCCGCGCTTCACGTTCGCCCGCAACCGCAAGGACGACGGCTCGCTGTATTTCGGTCCCTATCTCGGCACGGCCGCGTTGCGCTGCGCGCTCAACGAAATCAAAAAGAAGTTCGGCATTCTGCTTTACGACGCCCGCCCCAAGCGGCTCGACGACGGCCGCTGGCTTCTGTACGACGACGCCCGCGGCGAAATTTCGGGCTTCGAAAACGTGGTGTCGGAGGAGGAATACAAGCAGCGCGTGTCGGACGCCCTCGCGTTTTTGGAGGATAAAAACGGCGAAATCATAGAAAACGCCACCGCGAAAATGCGCGAGGCCGCCGAAGCCTTCGAATACGAAAAGGCGGCGAAGTGGCGCGACCTCGTTTCCGCGGTGCTCGAAACGCGCGAGGCAAACGCCCGCGGCGGAGTCTCGGCGGACATCTCGCGCTCGTCGGCAGGCGTCGCGATTCTCGCGATGGACTCGCTCAAAAAGACGCTCAAGCTTCCGCGCGAGCCGCGCAGCATAGAGTGCTTCGACATCTCGCACATTTCGGGAAGCTTCTGCGTGGCGTCGATGGTGCATTTCGACGGCGGCGAGCCCGCAAAGAATAAATACCGCCGCTTCAAGATAAAGTCGTTCGTCGGCAACGACGACTTCCGCGCAATGAAAGAGGTCGTCGGGCGTCGGTATTCGCGCCTCGCCGAACAGGGCAGCCCCATGCCCGACCTCGTGCTAATCGACGGCGGCAAGGGGCAGGTGTTTTCTGCGATGAAAGCCTTTGACGAGGCGGGCATAAAGCCGCCGACAATCGCGGGGCTTGCCAAGCGCGAAGAGACAATTATAACCGACAATTTCGAGGAAATCCTGCTGCCGCGCCGCCACGAGGGCTTGAAGCTTCTGCAACGCGTGCGCGACGAGGCGCACAGGTTCGCAAACTCGTTCAGTGAGTCCCTGCGCTCGCGCAAAATCCGCGAGAGCATTCTCGACGATTTCAGCGGCTTGGGCGAAAAGCGCATAGCCGCCCTCTTGAAACATTTCGGCTCTATTGCGAAAATCAAGACCGCGACAATCGCGCAGCTGCGCGAGGTTGACGGAATAGGCTTCGAGACCGCCCGCGAACTGCGCGAATTTCTCGACTCGAATTTTCCCGACTCCTCCCCGCCCAAACAATGAGCCGTTCCGCGACATACCGCGGGAGAATCGCGCCCACGCCGTCGGGGCTTCTGCACGTCGGGCACGCCGCAACGTTCATAACCGCGTGGAAACGCGCCCGCAGGCGCGGCGGTAAAATCGTTCTGCGCATGGAGGACATCGACCGCGCCCGCTGCCGTCCCGAATATTCCGCCGCCGCCGCGCGGGACATCTCCGCAATCGGCTTGGATTGGGACGAGGGCTGGGGCGTCGGCGGAAAGTTTGCGCCCTACGAGCAGAGCCTGCGCTTCGGCTATTATTGGAGCTTGGTGGAAAAACTTTCCGACATGGGCTTTGTGTATCCCTGCGAAGCGTCGCGGGCGGAAATCGCCGCGGCTGGAAAATTCCCCGAAAGAAAGTTCGACTTCGCTTCGCCCGAAAAAATCTTTCCCCCCGAAATGCGCTCCGCTCCGCGCCGAACAGCCGACATTGAAAATCCGCGTTTTGCAAACTGGCGTTTCACCGTGCCGTTCGGCGCGGAAATCGGATTTTGCGACAACAACTGCGGGCAAATGTCCTTTGCCGCTGGCGCGGATTTCGGCGATTTCCTCGTGTGGCGCAAAAGCGGCGAGCCGTCGTACGAGCTTGCCGTTGTCGCGGACGACGCCGCCATGGAAATCACCGAAGCCGTGCGCGGCATGGATTTGCTTCTTTCGACCGCGCGGCAGATTTTGCTGTACCGCGCGTTGGGATTTTCCGTTCCCGAATTTTTCCACTGCCCGCTTGTGCGAGGCGGCGACGGCGCAAAACTTTCAAAGTCGTCTATGTCGAAATCCTCCGAAAACAAAATGCTGATTTGCAACCTCGACGCCGCAAAACTGCGCGAACTCAGAGATTCGACACAAATTCCGCAAGCCTGAACGCGTCGTCTTCCGAGTGGCGGAAGTCGAGCGGGATAACGAAAGTGGTGTCGCTTTCCTTCCGCGCGCGCGGCGAGACCGCGTTGCCCAGCCCGCCCCAGTAGATTGACGGCTTTGCGCCAGCCGCGTAGAGCGCGTTGTGGTATCTGTCGCGCGCGCGCATGTCGGCGAATTTGAGCGCGGGCGAGAACGCGCGGAACGGGTCGGATAGGTTTCCGAACGCCGCGTTCAGCTCGGTGTAGTTTTTAGACGCTTTGAGGTTTTCGCAAAAAATTTTAAGATTGCGGAACGTAGCGCGCGCCGCCTTTTCCGCGTCGAAATTTTCGAGGACAGCAAGCGAGTACTTCGACATTCTCGAAATTCCCCTGCGTCCGTCGAGCTTGTTTTCGCCAGAATAGTAGAACGCCTCGGCGGCGTCGTAGCCCGCGAACGAGTCGAGCAGCTCGCCCGACGCGGCGTCGGCTGCGAAGTCGGCGGGAGTGCCGCCCGCAAGGAACATCTTCGCGGGGCTTTCCGATTTCAGAAAGCCGCCGTCGGGCAGCGGAAGCGTTTTGCGCAGCGACGCAAACGAATATCCGCGCGTTTCCGATTCCGCCCAGCTTGAAAACGGCGCGTGCGAGTGGTCGAAAATCGGCACAACCCCGCCGTGTTCGGAGAGCCATTCGCTCCATGTCTCGGCGTCGCGAAGCCCGAAGAAATTTACGATGAGAACGGCGTCGCCGTTCCTTGCGCCTATTGTTTCGAAGCGCGGAGCCGGTTCGGAGGGCAGGTCGCAAAAAAAGCGCACGTCGAAGTCGGCGCGGAGCGTACGCGCAACGCTCGGACAGAAAAATTCGGGAATCCAGAGCCTGCGCGGGCGGCAAAATTTTTCGAGCTTCAACGCCCTCCGCAACGCGTCCCTGCCGCACGCAAAAAACTCGCGCCCGCGCGGCAGACCCGCGCCGCGTTTGAGGAATTTGCGCGGCGGACGCGGCATGAACCACGTTATCTTTTCCGAAAAATTTTCCATAATAATGTTGCAAGCAATAGCAAATTGTAAATGGTCGTTCAATCGCATTTTTTACGCCCGAAAGCGGCGGAGTGCGGGCGCGCCGATT
>DHMA01000142.1:3749-6163 GCA_002405555.1 Opitutia bacterium UBA4654 | reverse complement strand
GGTACATTTTGGCGTCGGCGTCGATTCCGTTTGCGGCGCAGAGCTTTTGCATGCTTTCGAGCGCGTTGAGCAGCCAGAAATTCAGGATTGCGGGCTGTCCGTTTTTCTGCGTGGGAGTCCAGTCGAGGAAGAGCCAGTAGCGGGGGTCGAATTCGGCAAGCCCCGTCTTGGGGTTGGTTATTCCGTCGAAGTACGAGAGGATAGAGGCTACCGTGTCTTTGTGCGAGAGGTAGGCTTCGGGGTTGCCCGTCTGCCAGTAGTGGTCGTAGACGGTGAGAATCCACGTCAGGGAGAAGTCGGGCAGAATGCAGGTGTGCGCCATTGTGGGGGCGTGTCCGTAGGTAAGCCCGTTGGGGGCTTTCTGCATGGAGATTGAGCGAATGCCGCGGCGCATCAGACGCGCGTCGCCCGAAATGAAAAACGTGTTCCACGACTGTACGCGGGCGTCGCCCCACCACTGCGCTTGTTCGCGGTAGGGGGTATCGACGTAGGCGTCGAGCGAGCATATTTTCTGGGTGTGTTTGCAGGTTTTCCAGATTTCGTTGACGAGGGCGTTTGAGGTTTCGAATTTGCCCCTGTCGCCGAGCGGGTACGCGCTCCACATGAGGGACGGCGTGATTTTCAGCGTGGAGTCGGGGTTGTTTCTAACCCTGATTGTCATGTAGCGCACGCCCATGATGTTGTAGAACTGGTGGGTTTGGTCGCCCGCGCGGCAGACGAGCCTGTTGCCGTAGGCTGCGGAGGAGCTGCCCGTGGAAAGTCCCGTGCCGTTTTTGAGGACTTCCGTCGTCAGAATATCGACGATTTCCCCGCCTTTTGCGCCCTCTACTTTGATAATCGGCATGCCGACCTGCATTCTGCCCATGTCGAAGACGAACGACTGCACGCCGTCCCTGCTCGGCTTTGCCTCTACGCTCTTGACGTTTTCGGTCTTCATGACGTGCGGGACGTCCTCCGCGCCGATAAGCTCGGCGACGTTGAACACGCGCTCTGCGTTCGACCCCGATTTTCCCTCTCCGCGCGAGACGAGGGCGGTCGGGAAGATTTCGAATTCCTCCAACATGGGAATCATTCGCGATTCCATCGAGTAGTAGGGCATGACGTTGTAGGGGAAGCATTGGGGGCTGTTCCAGCCCGAATCGTCGAAGTCGGCTTTGACCCAGTCGGGATTTTCGACGCGGAGGTCGATGTGTTCCTGATTGTTCAGCTGGATTGTATATTGGATTGTGTTTCTGTCGCACCCGCTTTGGCGGCGCACTTTTACCTTGCCGTCCGACAGAATGTTTTTGCCGTTGCCAAGTTCGAGCGCGAAAATGAAGCCCGCGCGTCCCTGCGTGATGTAGCCGAACGTGCTGCGCCCCGCGTTGTAGGCGCGGACGGCGATTACGTTTTTGCCCTTTTTGAGGTATTTTGCGACGTCGATTTCGTCGAAAGGCCACGAGTGCTGGTAGCCTCTCGCGGGGCCCGAGCACACGAATTTGCCGTTAATGAAGAGTCTGTAAGACTGGTCGGCTGTGATGAAAAGCGGGGCTTTTTTGGGAACCGCGTCGAGGTCGAAAGTTTTGCGCCCCACGCAGTATGTGTTCACGATTTCGCAGAAAGCGTAGGGGTATTTGTCCCAAAGCCATTTTGCCGATTTGAGCGATTCGGGAATGTTGCTCCAAATTGCGGGCGTTTCCTTTATCGGCGTGAATTTGTTTTCAACCGCAAAAAGCGGCGCGGCGAGCGCGGCGGCGGCTGCGGCAAGCAGAATTGCGCGTTTTATCATGTGTATTTTTTCCTCCGTAATGTGTGAATGTTTTTGAAAGTTTGACATTGTTGCGTTTTAAGCGCACTCTTTCAAGCAGAAAAAAACGTTTGTGGTTGACAAAACCGCGATTGAAAAAAACATCGTATTCAATGGCAGCAAAAGCGGTATACTTCATTACGGCAGACGACGATTTTATCGCCGCCAACCGCGCGCGCGAAATCTTCGACGAACTCTCCGCCGACGCGCTCGACGAAATGTCCCTCGAAATCATTGACGGCGCGGCGGGAAAGACCGACGAAGCCGTTTCCGCGTGCGAAAAAACCATCGCCGCCGCCGCGACTCCGTCGATGTTCGGCGGCAGGAAAGTTGTGTGGCTCAAAGGCGTGAACTTCATTTCCGACGGCGTGGCGGGCCGCTCCGAGGGCACGAAAGCCGCGCTCGCAAAGCTCGCCGAATTTTTGGAAAAGCTTGCGCCCGACGTCGCGTCGGTTGTGGTGAGCGCGTTTCCCGTGGACAGGCGCAAGCCGTTTTTCAAAAAGTTGCAGGCGTTTGCAGAGTGCGAGGATTTCCAGAGCAAAGACCCCGTTTCTGCGTGCGCGGAAATGATTTCGCGCCACTGCCGCGTAAACAAAATCGCAATCGACGGCGGCGCGGCGGAAACGCT
>DHMA01000142.1:0-3664 GCA_002405555.1 Opitutia bacterium UBA4654 | reverse complement strand
GTTTCGGAAATCGAAAAGCTCGCAACCTACGTCGGCGGCGAACGCCCGATTTCCGAGCGCGACGTTATCGAAATGGTGCCGATCTTCGGCGAGGGCGGCTCTTTCGACATCTCAAACGCATTCTATTCGGGCGACTTGGCGGCGGCTCTCGCCGCGCTCAAACGCTATTTCTTCGCCAACAAAAAGGCGTCGGCGCGTCCGATAATCACTTCGTTGCAGAGGCAGAATTCGCTTCTGATTCAGCTGAGGTCGCTCATGGACGGCGGCGTTTTGACGAAGTCGGCGTATCCGCAGCCGAGGGGCGCGATAGAGTCGGCGGCGGGGCGTTTTGCCGAGGCTTTCGGCGACGCCGACGAAAAATCGAGCTACAACATTTTTTCGCAGAACGCGTGGTACGCGGGCAACAAGCTTGCGCCGATGGCGGGGGCGACTTCGCTCAAAAGGCTCATCGACTGCCAAATGAACCTCGCAAAGGCGTTCGAAGACCTCATAAACAGACCAAATTCAGACGAGCAGGTTATGCGCGATTTGTTCGTGCTGTGCATGTCCAAATAGAAATGCGGCGCGTGTTCAAAGTGGTGTTCGTTTTGCTTGCGGGGCTTGCGCTTGCGGGGGTCGGGCTGTTTGCGGCGGCGAACCTTGCGATTGCCTCGTACGGGGTTTCCGACTCTCTCGACAACGTGCTTCCGCGCAAATACGCGCTTCTTCTGGGCACGGCGAAGTTCACGCGCAGCGGCATGGTGAACCCGTATTACAGGTACAGGATTGTCGCGGCGGTAGAGCTGTACAAGGCGGGGAAGGTGAAAAAGATAATCGCAAGCGGCGACAATTCCTCAAAATACTACAACGAGCCTGCAACCATGCGCGACGACCTCGCCGCGGCGGGCGTCCCGAAAGACGACATTTTAATGGATTTTGCGGGCTTCCGCACGCTCGATTCCGTCGCGCGGTGCAAGTCGAAATTCGGCGTTGAAGACCCCCTTATCATCACGCAGGCGTACCACGCAAAGCGCGCCCTCTATTTGGCGGACAGGCTCGGTCTTTGCGGCGCGGCGGCGTATGCGGCGAAAGCCCCAGACAGCGCGTCGTACAGACTGCGCAACGAACTGCGCGAGTCTCTCGCAAGAACATTGGCTTTTTTGGATACCTCCGTTTTGGGCACGCGCCCGAAGTTTGAAGACTGACGCGTTTGCGGGCAGGGCGCGTGTTGCTTTCTTTTGCGGCGAAGCGCGCGGATTTGCGCATTGCGTTGGCGGCTTCGGCAAATCGGCGTTGGGAATACGGACGCACTGCGCGGCGTGTTTTACGCGCAAGGGGCGCGTGTGTTTTCTTTGTCGGAGGATTTTTTTTCGGCGCGGGAAAATCGCGGTAGTTTTGTTTTGCTGAATCGGATACTTCGCGCTTTGCCTTGTTTTTTCGGCGCGGGAAATCCCGTCCGCCGCGGGCGCGAACGGGCAGGGCGTTTTGCGTTTTGCGCGGCGCAAAAAAAGCCGAAAGCGGTGAGGCTTTCGGCTTTTCGATATTCGCGTATTTTGCTATTTCACGTTTACGATTTTGAACTGCTCCTTGCCGTCCTTGTCGAACCACGAGAGCCTGTACTTGCCCTTGAAGCCGCGGAATTTTACGTTGCCGTCGGCGTCGGGAGCGGCGGAGAGGTTTGTGCGCCATTCGTGGTTGATGAGTTCGTCGAGCGCGTAGAACGCGGGCTTGGGGTTCATGCCGCGCGTGAAAATGCCCGAAAGCGATGGTTCGCCGGGGGCGCCGCAGTCGTCCACAACATTCCACCAAGTAATGCCCATGAGCGGTTTCAAGCTGAACCACAGGCGGTAGATGTTGCGCGTGATGATTGCCTGAATCATGCGTCCGCGTTCGGTTGTGTCTACTGCGGTAATGGTGATTTCGCTCAGGTGGATTGGTTTGCCGACGTCGATTGTCTTCATCGCGGCGTAGACGTCTTTTGGGTTGATTCCCGCGGGAATCTTGCCTTCGGCGACTTCCTGGCTTGTCTTGGGGTTGAAGAGGTGCATTTGCGCTCCCACGATGTCGATTTTGCAGCCGCGCGAGATAAGCTCTTTTATCTGCTTGCGGTAGGGCGGTTCAAGGAAGAAGTCGTTGATGTTGAGCTTGACCTTTTCGGGGAAGCTTTTTTGCGCCGTCTGGAAAGACTTGTAGGTGAAGTCGGAGGGCATAAGGCCGCCCCACGCGCCGAACGTCTTCATAAGCGTTGCGCCTTTCGCCTCGTCGAAACGTCCCTTTGAGTACGCCTTTGCCGATTCGTTTACGACGTCCCAGCTGTCAACCGTGTCGCCGTAGTATTCGGCGATTTCCCTGATGTGCTTTTCGAATGCGCGGTTGAGGTTTTCGGCGAAGACGGGGAACTTTTCGGAGAGCTGTTGGGGCGTCGTATTTTTGAACGCCTCCGTGTACTGTTCCGAAAGGCTCTTGTTGCCGTAGACGGGGTATGTTTTGAGCATTTCCTTTTCGAAAGCTTCGCGCTCCTTCGGGTCTGTCAGGCAGCTTTTGATGAGCCAAGTGGGCATGTGCCACGAGCGGTTGTCCCAAATGAGCGGGTGTCCGTGCACGCGGATCCCCATTTGCTTGCAGAATTTGATGACGTTTTCGGGAGCGGGGCGGCGCCAGTGCGGCTCGGTCTTGGGCGATTTCGTTTCCGCCCAGAACTTCTGTCCGTCCCAGTATTCGGAATTGAAGCGCGGGCGTCCCTGCTGCATTTCAAGCTGCTGCCAGTAGAGGGAAACTGTGGCGGAGTTGAAAAGCGTGCCGTAGAGCGCCTTGTATTTGGCGTCGAGGGCGGGGTCTCCAAGCTGGTCGAAGTTGAAGAAATGCGCTCCGAAAATGAAGTCGTGCGAAATCTGCTCTACGACAACCTGCGTGCCGTCTTTGACTTGCCCGACGTTTACGACGGCGTCCGCCTTGCGGTTTGCCTCGATGTCGGCGTCTATCTGCTTTTGAAGTTCGGGGTTCCAGATGTCCCAATACTTTTGGGACATGATTTTGTCGGTATCTTCCGCCGCGTTCTTGGGGATTTTTACCCCGTTTGCGAACGCCGAGAATGCCGTTGCCGCGGCGAGCGCGCCCGCCATCATATATTTTATCCTCATAATGCTTCCTTGTTTTTAGGTTATTTTACGTTTACGATTTTAAATTGTTCTTTGCCGTCCTTGTCGAACCACGAGAGTCTGTACTTGCCCTTGAATCCGCGGAATTTTACGTTGCCGTCGGCGTCGGGAGCGGCGGAGAGGTTTGTGCGCCATTCGCGGTTGATGAGTTCGTCGAGAGCGTAGAACGCGGGCTTGGGGTTCATGCCGCGCGTGAACAGCCCCGAAAGCGAGGGTTCTCCTGGCATTCCGCAGCCGTCGACCACGTTCCACCAAGTGATGCCCATCATCGGCTTTATGCTGAACCACAGCCTGTACATGTTGCGGGCGATAATCGCCTGAATCATGCGTCCGCGGTCGGTGTTGTCCGCCGAGGTAATCGTGATTTCGCTCAGGTGGATTGGTTTGCCGACGTCGATTGTCTTCATGATGTTGTATACGTTCGACGGGCTGATTCCCGCAGGGGGTCTTCCGTCGGCGGCCGCCAAGATTGCCTTGGGGTTGAAGATGTGCATTTGCGAGCCTACGATGTCGATTTTGCAGCCGCG
>DHMA01000206.1:11646-36721 GCA_002405555.1 Opitutia bacterium UBA4654 | reverse complement strand
AAGCGGCGCAAAGTATTTTCCCCGTCATATATGATTCCTTTCGTTAAATTGTTTGTTCGGGCTTTCCGCGGCGGTTTTATTTTAGCGACACCGCGAAGAGTTTGCCCGAAAGTTTTGAGAGCTCGCGGTCGAGCCGCTTTGCGTGCGGGCAGAGGCGGTCGAGCCAAATCCAGAACGACACCGAGTGGTCCATGAAACGCGCGTGCGCAAGCTCGTGGCAGATTATGTAGTTTTGCAGTTCGCAGGGCAGCAGGAGCATTCTCTCGTTGAACGAGAGCGCGCCGCTCGACGAGCGCGACGCCCAGCGTCCCGACTGGTTCCGCACGCTTATGCGCGAATATTCCACGCCGAATTTTTCCGCCGCCGCCGCCGCGCTTGCCGTTATTTTTTTTGCCGCAAATTCCGCGAACGCATCCGCGAGCCTGTCGCCGTTCGCGTCGGGTTCGGGCGACGAAAACACGACTTCGCGGTTTTTTTCGTCTTCCACAAAAAACGCGTCTGTGCGCGATTTTTCAAGCCACACGCGCCATTCGAATCCGTCGGCGTAGACGCGCGGATTTTCGGAAAGATACCCGCGAAGCGAAATTTTTTCGGGGGCTTCGGCGAGCCTCGCCACCGCCCATTCGGCGACCGATTCCAGAAATTCGAGCGCGGCGCGTTTCGACGCCCGCGCGGGTTTCGTCAGGCGGATTTCGTCTTTGCCCGCCACGCGCGCGCAGAAGCGTTTTGCGCGTTTGGACTCCGCAATCTCCACTTTCACGCGGACGGTTTTCCCGCCCGCCGAAAGCGTCGTAAGGAATGCGTTGCCGTCGGGTTCGGGCACGTTCTACTTGCCCTCTTTTTCGGCTTCCGCGCGGATTTCCAAAATATAGTCGCGCAGGGCGGATTCGGGTTCGATTTTCGCCGCCGCCGCCTTTCTGACAAGCTCGAACATTGCGCGTCCGATTTCCGTCGCGGCGTTTTTAGGAGCGGCGTTCGCGGCGGCGTCGAGCGTTTGCGCGTCGGCCTTTTTTGCGATGTCGAGCGCGTAGCGCAGGGCGGAGAGCTGGGGCGGAATGCCGTCGAAGAGCTTTCCGACGGCGCGTTCCTTTTTCTCCTTCGTCTTTACGTCCTGCCAAATTTTGAGGACTTCGCCGCTGTCCGCGGCCTTCCTCTCGCCGAAGACGTGCGGGTGGCGGCGCACGAGTTTTTCGTTAAGCTCCCGCGCGACGTCGTAGAAGTCGAAGCGCCCGTTTTCGCTCTCTATTTCGGCGTGGAGGACGAGGTGCATGAGCACGTCGCCAAGCTCCTCGCGCATCTTTTCGGGCGATTCGAGGTCTATTGCTTCGAGCAGCTCGGCGCATTCCTCGACGAGGTGTCCGCGTATCGACTTGTGGGTTTGTTCCCTGTCCCACGGGCAGCCGTCGGGCGCGCGCAGGCGTTTTACGGTTTCGATTAAACTGTTTACTGAATCGTCTTTCATTTTGCATTGAAATCAAAAGGCGCGTTTAATATTTTTTCAAGCATCTATGAAAAAATTATTTGCAATTTTATGCTTGGGGATTGCCGCAGCGCTTGCGCACGCGGCGTCGGACAGGGTCGAAATTCTCGACCTCGTAATGCTTTTCGACGAAACCGTAGAGAAACAGGCGGAGGACTTGAAGAAAATGTCGGTCGAAAACGTCGCCGACATTCACATGATTTCGTTTTTTCTCGTGCCCGAGGGCAATCCGCCGTTCGACAAAATTTCGCTTTACGAGGAAAAGTACAAACGCCTGCGGAACGCGATAGGCAATGCCGACTGCAAGACGGGAATCATCTTGCAGGCGACCCTTGGGCACGGCTTCGAGCTTGAAGTCCCGCACCCGTTTCAGCCGATGGTTTCGAAAGACGACGGACGGGAAGACTGGATGAAAAACATCGTCTGCCCGCTCGACGAAAACTTCCGCAAATATATCCGCGAATGCGTCGCGCGAGTCGCCAAGCTCAAGCCCGCCGCAATCATGGTGGACGACGACTTCCGCGTGATAAGCGGGCGCAACGGCTGTCTCTGCCCGCTCCATTTGGCGAAGCTCAAACGCGATTTCGGCTACGACCTCACCCGCGAACAGCTCAAAAAACACCTCGCGGGAAGCTCCGAGCTTGACAAAAAAATTTCCGCGGCGGCAATGAAAGTAAACGGCGACTCGCTCGTCGAACTCGCGAAAATCATAAGGGAGACAATCGACTCCGTAGACCCGACCATTCCCTGCCTTATGTGCGGCTCGCCCGCCGACATGATGCACGACGGCAAAATCGCCCGCGCCCTCGCCGCAAAGGGGCAGCCCTCCGTTTTGCGAATCGGCAACGCCCGCTACTACAACCCGAAATGCCGCGACCTCTACTATACCGCCCTCCAGCTTGTCGTCCAGAACGCCGCCGCCAAGCCCGACCGCGTTTACGCCGAAATAGACACCTTCCCGCGCAACCGCTATTTCACAAGCGCGCGCACGCTCCACGCGGGGCTTGCGGTCTCCATTCTCGAAGGCGCGAGCGGCGCAAAGTACTGGCCGAACAGGTTTGTGGACTACGAGCCGAAAAGCGGCGCGGCGTACAAGAAAATCCTCGCCGAAAACAGGGGAATGTACGACGAAATTCTGCGCTGTTTCCGCCGCTCGAAATGCGCGGGGCTTACCGAAATAATCGCGCCGTCGTTCACCACTCTGCGGCGCGACGAAACCCTTAAAATAGACAGAGACTCGTTTTGGAGCTGCATAACCGGCGTCATGGGTCTGCCGGTTTCGTATACGGAAATTTCGAAGCTCGACCGCCCCGCGTTCCTGCGCGGAAGCGCGGCGAAACGGCTTTCGAACGCCGAGCTTGAAAAAATCCTTTCGCTCGGCTGCGTGCTCGACGGCGCCGCCGCGCTTGAAATCCAGCGGCGCGGGCTCGGCGCGCACACGGGCGTGAAAATTTCGCCGTGGGACAAGTCCGTAAAAATCACGCGCGAGCGTTTCGGCGCAAATTGCGGCGAGGCGTCGGGCAAATTCTGCGAGCCGCCGACTACCGCGTTCAAGCTCGAACCGCTCTCCGAAAAAACGCGCGTCTACTCCGACTTTATTCACCTGCCGTACACCTACGGCGACAAAAAACTCGCCGAATATCTCGCGCCCGCCTCGACGTATTTCGAAAATTCGCTCGGCGGGAAGGTCGTCGTTTTCGGCTCGCTGCCGCAGGGGCCGAACCATTTGACGGAATCGCGCAAGGCGCAGTACGTTTTGCTGTTCAATAAAATCGCGCCGTTTTCGGTGTGGTACGACGGCGACGCCGAGGCGTACCTGAAAAACTTTACCCTCGACGACGGCTCGGAATTCGTCGCCTTTACGACGGTCGGAATCGATCCGATTTCGCCGCTTACGTTCGGCTCTACAAAGAGCTTTACGAGAGCCGAAATGCTCGGCGGCGACGGCAAATGGCGCAAGGTGGAATTTGCGCAGGACGCCGACAAAAAGATTTCAGTGCCCGTCCGCGCGGAAGTTTTCGAACCTGTGATTTTGCGCTTTTACAAATAGCAAACGCAGGCGCATTCGGCAGACAATCCGCAAACAAAAACGCCGCCCCGAACAGGGCGGCGTTTGTTGCTTTATAGGTGTTGAATGCGGAGCAGTCCAAATTCTTCCAAACGTTTGAGTAGAATCAAAAACGGCAATCCGCCAATAACAACATCTAAAAACTTCTCGCTTGGTGAAGCCAAGCTGCTTAGGCGCGTCAAAACGGGTAAAGAAAGGCGGCTTTGCGCGGCGAGGCGACGGGAGTGTACTTGTGTACATGACCAAGCCGCAGCAAGCGAAACGCCTTTATTTGCCCATTTTCACGCGCCCAATGGAAGCTCTCGGCAATCCGCTAATCCTACAACTTCCAGATGTCTTCGGCGTACTCGCGGATTGTGCGGTCGGAAGAGAACTTGCCGATTCGCGCGGTGTTCAGAATCGCCATTTTCGCCCAGCGGCGTTTGTCCATGAACGCCTCGCCCACGCGCTGTTGCGCGTCGCAGTATGCCTGATAGTCGGCGCAAACCATGAAGTTGTCGCCCCAGTCGAGAATCGACTTGCGCATCGGCATGAAAGCGTTGGGGTTCGACGGCATGAAATAGTCGGACACAAGCCAGTCGAGAACGTCTTTGAGGTTTGCGTTCTTGGCGTAGTATTCCCACGGATTGTAGCCGCTGCCTTTGAGCTTTTGCACTTCCTCGACCGTAAGTCCGAAGATGAAGATGTTGTCGTCGCCGACTTCCTCCTTGATTTCCACGTTCGCGCCGTCGAGCGTGCCGAGCGTCACCGCGCCGTTGAGCGCAAGCTTCATGTTGCCCGTGCCCGACGCCTCTTTGCCCGCCGTCGAAATCTGTTCCGAAACGTCCGCGGCGGGAATGATGTTCATCGCCGCCGACACGCTGTAATTGGGAATGAACACAACTTTGAGCTTGTCGTTTATGCGCTTGTCGGAATTGATTTTTTCGCCGACTTTGTTGATTGCGTAGATGATGTTCTTTGCGATGTCGTAGCCTGGGGCAGCCTTTGCGCCGAAGATGAACACGCGCGGGGGAATGTCCATGTCGGGGTTGTGCAGAAGGGCGCGGTAGAGCGTGAGAATGTGGAGCAGGTTGAGGTGCTGTCTCTTGTATTCGTGCAGACGCTTGATTTGCACGTCGAAGAGCGCGTTCGGGTTTACCTCAACCCCGCAGGTGTTCTTGATTACCGCGGCGAGCTTCTTCTTGTTTTCGAGCTTTACCGCCATGAACTTGTCTTGGAACGACGGGTTGTCGGCGTATTTTTCGAGCGCGCGGAGGTCGTCGAGATTCTTGACCCAGCACTTGTCGCCGATTTTCGTGTCGATGAGCGACGAAAGGCCGGGGTTGCAGACTTTAAGCCAGCGGCGCGGCGTGACGCCGTTTGTCTTGTTGTTGAATTTTTCGGGCGATACTTCGTAGAAGTCGCGCAGAACGGAGTCTTTGAGAAGCTCCGTGTGGAGCGCCGCGACGCCGTTTACGCTGAAACTGCCCACGACCGCCAGATACGCCATGCGCACCATCTTCGGCGAGCTTTCCTCTATAATCGAGAGGCATTCGCGCTTGTGGGGGTCGGCGGGGTACATTTTGTTCACCTTGTCCATCCAGCGCGCGTTGATTTCGTAGATGATTTGCAGGTGGCGCGGCAGCAGCTTTTCGAAGAAGTTTACCGACCACTTTTCCAGCGCTTCGGGCAGAAGAGTGTGGTTTGTGTAGGCGAAAATCTTTGCGCACATCGCCCACGATTCGTCCCACGAAAGTCCGTGCACGTCCATGAGCAGGCGCATGAGTTCGGGGATTGCGATTGCCGGGTGCGTGTCGTTGAGCTGTATTACGACTTTGTCGGTGAATTTCGACCAGTCGTCGTGTTCCGAGAGGTATCTGCGGATAATGTCCTGCAACGAGCACGACACGAAGAAGTATTGTTGGAGCAGGCGCAGGTATTTGCCGTTTTCGGTCTTGTCGTTCGGGTAGAGCACCTTCGAGACCGTTTCGCTCATCGCCTTTTCGTGAACCGCCTGCGTGTAGCCGCCCTCGTTGAACGCGTCGAGGTCGAACTCGTTGGACGCCCTCGATTCCCAAAGCCTGAGGAAGTTTACCGTTTCCGCGCCGTAGCCCACGACGGGAATGTCCCACGGAACGCCGAGAATTTCGTTGACGGGCTTCCAGACGGGCGACCAGTCTCCCTTGTCGTCCATCATGCCCTCGACAGTGCCGCCCACGGGCACTCTTACCATTCTCTGCGGGCGGACGATTTCCCACGGGCAGCCGAATTTAAGCCAGTTGTCGGGCGATTCCACCTGCCTGCCGTCTTCGAACGACTGCGTGAACAGCCCGAATTCGNATCTGATTCCGTAGCCCACCGCGGGATAGTTGAGCGTTGCGAGAGAGTCCTGGAAGCACGCGGCGAGTCTGCCGAGGCCGCCGTTGCCCAAGCCCATATCGACCTCCTGCGCTATTACTTCGTCGGGGTCTACGCCGAGGGATTTGAGCGCGTCCTTTGTGGGTTCGAGCAGGTGCGTGTTTACGAGCACGTCTTCGGTGAGCCTTCCGACGAGGTATTCGAGCGAGAAATAGTATACTCTGCGGGCGTCGCCTTCGTACTGTCTGTTCATCGTTTTGATGAACCGTTTCATGATATGGTCGCGCACGGAGAGGGCGGTGGCAACCCACCAGTCGCGCTTGGACGCCGTCTTGCGGTCTCGCGCGAGCGACGTTTCGAGATGCCAAAGGATTGCCTTTTTCATTCCTTCGGCGTTGTCGCTTACGAAAAACGGACAGGAATTCGCGTCGGTGAAAATCTTTTCGTCCGACTTTGCTTTAATGTTGGCTTTGTCTTTGCTCATAAAGAATGTTTTGTTAAAAAAACGCCCCGACTATAAGTAGCCCTTTCCCCATTACAAGCATTTTCGGGGGGCTTGTGAAGTCGGGCGCGAGCCGCGCCACTCTTGTCTTGGGGGCTAGCCCCCATGGGGTGGATTTCGCTTCTTAAAATAGACGCGCACTCCCACGGGGAGTCGAACCCCGATTGACGGTACCGGAAACCGTAGTCCTATCCATTGAACGATGGGAGCAACAAATGAAAGCCCCTATAATTACGAAACGGCGGCAAAAAACAAGGAGATTTTGCGTTTGTCCGCAAAATCTTCATGCTTCGCAAAAATCCCCGTTTATCAGCGCAAAACGCAACTATTTAAATCCGTTCATGTCTAACAATAAACAATCCCCGACGCCGCTCGATAAGGACTTGTCCGAAAAATACGGCTTGCGCGTGGCTGTTTGCTTCGTTTTCGCCGCGCATATTGTCGCCTGTCGGTCTTATTTTTTGCTTTATAAATCGGGGAAAAGGTGAGAGAGTGAAAGATATGTCAGCCAAAGTGTTCGCAATAGCAAATCAAAAGGGCGGGGTGGGAAAGACCACGACCGCCGTGAATCTGTCGGCGGGGCTTGCGCGCAGGAAGATACGCACGCTTCTTATCGACATGGACCAACAGGCGAGCGCAACGAGCGCACTTGGCTTCGAAAAGACGCGCGGGGCGAGCCTCTACCAAGTCATGCACGGAGAGGGCTTAGCCCGCGACAAAATCATCGAAACCGGCCGCAAAAACCTTTGGCTTATCCCCTCCGAAACCGACATCTCCGCCATTGAAGTCGAGCTTTCTGGAAGCGAAAACTACCTCGCAAGACTTCGCGACTGCATCGCCCCTCTGAAAGAATCGGGAGACTTCGACGCAATCGTGATAGACGCGCCGCCGTCGCTCGGTCTTCTTTCCATGAACTCCCTCGCCGCGGCGGACTACCTGCTTGTCGCGCTCCAATGCGAGTATCTTGCGATGGAGGGGCTTGGGCAGATAATGGGCGTCGTTGAGCAGCTGCGCGAGGCGGGCGTCAGCGACACGCTCGAAGTCGGCGGGGTCGTGATGACGATGTACGATTCGCGCACAAACCTTTCGAAACAGGTTCTCGGCGAGGTAAAAAACTACCTGCACGGGCTTGTGTTCAACACCCTCATTCCCCGCACGGTAAGGCTTGCGGAAGCGCCGAGCTTCGGCAAGACGATTTTCGAATACGCCAAGTGGAACGAAGGCTCTTTTGCATACGAAAAGCTCGCCAAGGAGGTGGACAAGAGGTTTTCCCTCCGTCCGTAAACGATGGAATTGAAGAAATACATCAAGACGATTTTCAAGCCCGCCGTCGCAAAGCGCGCAAAGGCGATGAAGAGGGCAAAGCGCGAGCGCGGAATGTCGGCGGAGATGTCGCGCCGCGCGAAAATCGCGGCGTTGGAGAAGTCGCTGGGCTACGTTTTCAGGGACAAATCCATTTTGCGCGAGGCGTTGACGCACCCAGGGTCGGTTGGCTTCGAGCGCAAAATAAAGTCTAACCAAAGGCTCGAATTTTTGGGCGACGCCGTTTTGCAGGCGGTCATTACCGACACCGTTTTCAGGAAATTCGAGGAGGAGGACGAGGGCAGGCTTACGAAAATAAGAATCGCGCTCACGCAAGGCTCGTTTTTGACGGAGCTTTCGCGCGGGCTGGGAATCCCCAAATGCCTGCTTTTGCCGAAAGGCGCGGAGGATATCCGCGAGAGCGCGTCGGCGGCCGAGGACGCTTTCGAGGCGGTTGTCGGCGCGATATTTCTCGATTCCGATTTCTCCACGGCGCACTCCACGGTGCTCTCGTGGTACAAGCGCAAGTTGGAGGAACTTCCCACGCTTGTGCAGTCGCAAAACCCGAAGGGCGCGTTGCAGGAGATTGCCGCAAAGCGCGGCGACAGCGTCTCGTACGCGCTGGTTTCGCAGAGCGGCCCCGACCACAAAAAAATGTTCGAGGTCGAAGTGCTCGTAAACGGCAGGTCGCTTGCGCGGGCTACGGCAAGCTCGAAAAAATCGGCGGAGACAAAGGCCGCCCGCGCCGCGCTGAAAGACTACGCGGCGGAAAAATCCGAATCCGCCGAATAGGCGCGTTGCCCGATGCTGCGCTCCAAACCGACAGGCGAAAGGACGTTTTTCCCGAATATAGCGCGTTCGGCAAGACCCGCCGCGCTGTCGGCAATTTTGGGGCGCGGAAACGGGCTTAGCCTCGTGTTTTTCGAGACGTTTTCGGAGTGCGAATACGCGTACTCGCGCCTAAAATATTTCATGGAATTGGGCGGGGAGGCGTTTTCGGTAAAAGTTCTGCCCGCGAATGACGACGCGTCGCAGTCCGACGCGGGAAGTTTCGACGCCGCCTGCGAGCGCGTCGGCACGCTCAACGCCATGGCGGAGTCGGCGGAAGTCGCCCGCAGGACGGTGGTGCTTACTACGCCGTCGGCGTTTTTCGACGCCGCTCCTCCGCCGAGCGCGTCGCGCAGTTTCGAAGTCGCAAAGGGCGCGGAAATCGCGATGGATACGCTCCGCGGCAGGCTTGTAGAATACGGCTACTACAACGAGGTTTTGTGCGAGTCCCCGGGGCAGTTTTCGGTGCGCGGCGGGGTTGTGGACATCTACCCCGTGGCGTCTACATTCCCCGTGAGGCTCGATTTTTTCGGCGACGAAATAGACTCCATCCGCGCCTTCAATCCCGACACCCAGCTTGCCGACGACAAAATACCGCGCATACGAATAGACGCCGTGCCGACTTCCGACGGGGCTTCGGATTGCAACGCCGCCGACTATCTTCCCAAGAAGCGCGGCGCGGCGGAATGGATTTTCGTAGAGCCTGCGGTGTTGGAGTCCAAATTTTCGGAGCTGTTTTCGCATCCCGAAGACATGTCGTTTTCGCCGCGCAGCTTCAAGCGCGTCTTCGACAGAAACGAGAGGTCTGTGGGCGTCTCGGAGGTCGAAGTTTGCGGCGAAATGTTCGCGGGCGCGGACATTGCCGACTTCCCGTGCGAGGCTCTCGCGCAGTCGGTTTCGGCGGAGGGCGAAATAGGCGCGGAACGCTTCGAGTCGGAAACAAAACTGCGCGAAAAATTCGTCAAACGCATAGGCAGCTGGCGCGCCGAAAAAATCGACGTGTTTCTCGCCGCCGACGGCGAGGGCGACAGGGAGCTTGCAAAGCGCATGTTCGCCGACGCGCGTGTGAAATTCGACTGCCGCTTTGTGGACGCGTCGTTCGGCGAGGGCTTTTTGATTCCCGAATTCGGAAAAATCCGCCCCGACTGGAAAATACTTTCGAAGGACGCGGCGGGGGCGGCGTTCGTGGGCGTCCGCGATTTCTTCGGACGCCGCGCGAAGACCGAGCTTGAACCGCGCCGCAGAATGTTCTCGCACCGCGCGCAGGTGGACCAGCTTCTCGACTTTTCCGAACTCGGCGAGGGCGACTACGTAGTCCACTTGGGGCACGGCGTATGCCGCTACTTGGGCGTTGTGAAGCTCGACTTCGACGGCAAAAAGGAGGAGGCAATAAAGCTCGAATTCGAGGACGGCGCAATTCTCTACCTGCCGCTCCACAAGTCGTACCTGCTAAGCCGCTACATCGGCTTGGACAAAAAGCACCCCAAGCTTGCCAAGCTCGATTCGAAGTCTTGGATAAAAGTGAAGTCGGCGGCGGAGCTTGCCGCGCTCGACTACGCCGCGGAGCTTCTCGAAATGCAGTCGCGCCGCGAGCTTGCCAAGGGCTACGCCTTTCCGCCAGACGACCAGTGGCAGCGCGAATTCGACGACGCCTTCCCCTACACCGAAACGCCCGACCAACTGCGGGCAATCGTCGACGTCAAGGCGGACATGGAAAGCCCCAAGCCCATGGACAGGCTGCTTTGCGCCGACGTAGGCTTCGGCAAGACCGAGGTCGCAATGCGGGCGGCGTTCAAGTGCGCGATGGCGGGCAGGCAGGTCGCGGTTCTGTGCCCCACAACCATTTTGTGCCAACAGCATTTCAGGAATTTCCGCGAACGCTTTGCGGGCTATCCGATTGTCGTGGAAATGCTCTCGCGTTTCAGGACGCGCGGAGAGTCCGAAAAAATCAAGGCGCAGCTCGCGGCGGGGCAAATCGACGTGATAATCGGCACGCACGCCCTGCTTTCCGACGACGTCGATTTCAGGGACTTGGGGCTGCTTGTCGTAGACGAAGAGCACCGCTTCGGGGTAAAGCACAAGGAGCGCATAAAGAAAATGCGCGAGGGCGTAGACGTCCTTTCGATGAGCGCGACCCCGATTCCCCGAACGCTCTATTTCGCGATGATGGGCGCGCGCACGATAAGCCTCATGGAAACGCCGCCCAAAAACCGCTTCCCCGTCGAAACCGTCGTCCGCGAGTATTCCGACGACGCCGTGCGCGAGGCCGTCGGGCGCGAGCTTGCCCGCAACGGGCAGGTCTTCTACCTCCACAACCGCGTTTCGACGATAGAGGCGACCGCCGAAAACCTCCGCAAAATGTTCCCCGACGCGCGGATTGCCGTGGGCCACGGGCAGATGGGCGAAAACAGGCTCGAACGCCTGATGTCGCAGTTCGTTGACGGAAAGTACGACATTCTTGTGTGCACTACAATCATCGAATCGGGCTTGGACATTCCCAACTGCAACACGATAATCATAGAGGGCGCGGACAAGTTCGGGCTTGCTCAGCTCTACCAGCTGCGCGGGCGCGTGGGCAGGTTTACCCGCCGCGCGTACGCGTGGCTTTTGCTCCACCGCTACGCGGGGCTTGTGGAAAGCGCGCGCAAACGCCTCGGGGCAATCCGCCAGTACAACAAGCCGGGGGCGGGTTTCAGAATAGCCACGCGCGACTTGCAGCTGCGCGGCTGCGGCAACCTGCTCGGCGCAAAGCAGAGCGGGCACATCGCGGGCGTCGGCTTCGACCTCTACTGCGCACTCTTGAAGCGCAGCGTCGCCCTTTTGAAAGGCGAAAAGACTTGCGGAATAGAGCGGGCGGCAGTCGATTTGGACTTCGTGAAAATGGGCGAGGCAGACAGGAACGAGGCCGACGTCTCGAACACCGAAAACTACTTTCAGGAAATCCGAATCCGCGAAATGGAGCGCGGCGGCGGCGAAAACGTCAAGGCGTACATTCCGCCCGCGTACATTCCGCAAACCCAGTTGCGCGTAGATTTCTACCGCAAAATCTCGATGGCGGCGTCTCTCGACGAGATTGAGGCAATACGCTTCGAAATGGCGGACAGGTTCGGGAAAATTCCCGAACCCGCCGAATACCTTTTGAAGGTCGGGCGCGTGCGGGTCTGCGCGGAGTCCTGCGGCTTCGTCGGCGTGGAGACGCAGGGCGACACCCTCAAACTGCGCAAGCGCGGCGGAAGCAACCCCGAATATTTCAGACTCAACGACCGTTTTCCCCGCTTGACGAAACGCGGCGCGAATGCCAAACTTGCGGAGATTGAAAAATTTTTAACAAACGTCGTTCCATCGCTCAGGAAAATATGAAGACAGGATTTTTTACCGTAGCCCTTGCAATGCTCGCGCTCGCCGCCTGCCAGACTTTTGCGCAGGGGCTTCTGCGCCCCGACAACAAACGCGTGCTCGGCACAAACAACATCATCGCGGTCGTCGAAGACAGGGTCATCACCCGCGCGGAGGTCATGAAGGAGGTCGAGCCGTTCATTCCGCAAATCCGCGCGGCGGCGCGTTCGGAGTTCGAGTTCACCAGTCGCGTAAACGCCTACGTCCGCGAAATCGTCCAGAACATGGTAGACCGCGAGCTTATCGTAAAGGAGTTCAAGTCGAAGGGCATGACCATTCCGCAGTCCTACCTCGACACGCATTTCGACGACTACCTCAACCGCGAGTTCAACGGCGACCGCGCCGAGTTCGTCAAGTTCGTGCAGGCGCAGGGCAAGACAATAAAGCAGTTCCGCGCCGAGCAGGAAAAGGACATCATCGTGGGCTACATGCAGGGGCAGAAACGCCAGACGGTGTCGGAAATCAGCCCCGCGAAAATCAAGGAGTACTACGACGCCAACAAGTCCAAATGGTACTCCCCCGCGAGCGTGAAAATCAGGCTTATCACCCTCAAAACGGGCATGTACGCAAGCATCGACGAAAACCGCAAGCTCGCCGCCGAAATCGTCGAACGCCTCAAAAAGGGCGAGGACTTCGCCGAGCTTGCCAAGCGTTTCAGCAAGGACGACAGCTTAACTAAGGGCGGCGACTGGGGCTGGTACAAAAAGGGCGAGCTCAACCCCGTTCTCGACCGCGAGGTCTTTGCTCTCAATGTCGGCGAGATTACAAAGCCCACGGAAATAGGCGACATGATTTTCATTCTCAAAGTGGAGGACAAAAAGAACGAGGGCGTGCAGTCCATCGACGACGTGCGCGAGCAGATTGAATGGACAATCGTCGAGCAGAACGGCAAGGCAATGTACCAGAAATGGCTCGAAGGCCTGCGCCGCAACGCCTACGTCAAATACTACGAATAGCCGTCGGGAGGGATTATGAAAATCACGTTTCTCGGAACGGGCACTTCGCAGGGCGTGCCCGTCATAGGCGGAACGAACCGCGGGCTGGATTTGTCCAACCCCAAAAACTGGCGCACCCGCACGAGCGCGTACATAGAGCTTTCGTCGTGCTCGATTCTCGTGGACGCCTCGCCCGAACTGCGCATTCAGTGCCTGAAAAACGGAATCGACTTCGCCGACATCTTCATTCTGACGCACGGACACGCCGACCACATCGCGGGCATGGACGACCTCCGCAGATTCTGCGACAAAATCGACGGCAACGTCCTTCCCGTCTATTCCAACGACTACGGCTTGGAGCGCATTCGCGCAATGTTCCCCTACGCGCTCGACCCGCATCCGCATTCGAAAGGCTACCCGTGCTTTGCCGTACACAAAATGCCCGAAACCCTCGAACTGCCCAACGGCGCGACGGTGAAATCGGTCGAGCTTCCGCACGGGCCTGTGAAGACGCTCGGTCTTGTGTTCGAGGACTGCGGCAAAAAGCTCGCCTATTTTACCGACTGCAAAATGCTTTCGCCCCGCGCGATAGAGCTTGCAAAAAACGCCGACCTGCTCGCCATAGACGCCCTGCGCCCGCAGGAGCACCCGTCGCACCTGAGTGTGGAGGAGGCGATAGAATACACGCGCGAGATTTCGCCCAAAGTGTCGTATTTCATACACACCACGGGCAGGCTCGACTACGGCGAATGGGAACCGAACCTCCCCGCGCCGTGTCATATGGCGTACGACGGGCTGTCCGTCGAAATTTAGGGTTGAACAAAAGCCCCTCCAACGATTTTATAGAGACAACATGAAAAACAAAACCGCCGCAATAGTACTGTCGGGTTGCGGAGTCTTCGACGGCTCCGAAATCCACGAAGCCGTGATAACGCTTTTGAACCTTCAAAAACTCGGCGCAAAGACGGCGTTTTTTGCGCCCGACATTCCGCAGTCGGACACCGTAAACCACGCGGACGGCTCGCCCGAAAGCGGCGTCCGCAGCGTGCTTGCCGAGTCCGCGAGAATCGCCCGCGGCGAAATCTCCGCGCTGTCGGAATTCCGCGCGGAAGACTTCGACATTCTCGTTTTTCCCGGCGGCTTCGGCGCGGCGAAAAACCTTTCGGACTTCGCGTTCAGGGGCGCGGACATGTCGGTAAACGCCGAGGTTGACGCGGCGGTAAAGGCGATGGTTTCGGCGGGCAAGCCCGTGGGCTTCGTCTGCATTTCGCCCGTAATCGGGGCGAAGTCGATAGGCGGCGGCGTCAAGCTTACGATAGGGCGCGACCCGCAGACGGCGGCGGCTATCCGCGCGCTCGGCGGCGAGCACGTCGAATGCGCCGCAGACGGCTTCGTTTGCGACTCCGAAAGGAACGTTTTTTCAACCCCCGCGTACATGCTCGCCACCGATACCGCGCAAATCGACAGGGGAGTCGGGGCGATGTTGGCGGCAATGTTAAAATCAGCAAAATGATGCCGAAAAATCTTCCGATAATACTTTTTGTTTTGGCCGCCGCGGTGTGCCCCGCTTCGGGCGCGCGCCAGACGACAATGCTCCCCGGCACGGTCTCTAATTTCGAGCTTCCGAATTTCGACGAAAACACGGGCGTAAAGGAGTGGGAACTTTTCGGCGACCGCGCAAAATATGTGGACGAAAACCGCGTGGACATCGACGGAATAAGGCTCGACCTCTTCGAGGGGAAGTCGGACGCAGTCCTCCGCGCCACGATAAAAAGCCCGTCGGCGAGGGTAAACCCGACGACGAAAATTTCGGAAAGCCCCGACGAGCTTTCGGTTTCCTCCGCCGATTTCGACATGACGGGGCGGAAATGGAAGTGGTTCGGCGACCCGCGCTTCGTGGAGGTTTTCTCCGACGTGGACATTTCCGTAAAGGGAGGAAAATCGCCCGACACAAAGCTTAAAAGCGACTACGCGAGCCTCGACTACAAGGGCAGGGCGAACGTGTTTGTGCTGCGCGGCGCGGTGTCGGTCAAAAATTCCGAGATGGATTTGACCTGCGGGAAAATCGAGCTTGACGCCGCGAAATCGGGCGGCGGCATAGGCAAAATCACGGCGTCCGAAAACGTGGACATGACGCGCGACGGGCGCAGGGCGCGGGCGGAACGCGCCGAAATCTTCCCGCAGACTGGGCGGGCGACCCTCGCGGGAAATCCGCAAATTACGGACATCGCAAGCAAGGCGAAACTCGGCGGCGCGCGCATGCTCCTCGACCGCGCGGCGCAGAAAGTGGAGTCGTATTCCGACAAGACGACCCGCGCAAAGGCGGAGGTTTTCCACGCCGAAAAGGACGGCTCGGAAAACAAAATCGACATCTACGCCGACAAAATCGTCATGTACCGCAAGGGCGGCAAAACTTTGTTCGACATCGACGGCAACGTGAAAATCGCGGCGGAAGACTTCAACGCGACCTGCGGAAAGCTCCGCGCGGCGGCGTCGGACTCGGACGGCGGAAAGGCGAAGCTCGAACACATCACGGGCTGCGACAAAATCCGCTTCGCAAGCGACGACGGAATCGCGACGGGCGCGCTGCTCGAAATCTTCCCCGAAAAATCCGAAATCCGCCTGTCGGGCGACGCGCGGCTCGACAACCCCAAGCGCGGCACGACGCTCCAAGCCGACACCGTCGTATTCGTCCGCAACGCAAACATAGGGCTTGCGCTTTCGGAGGGCAAAAAATCTTTCGTGAGGGTATCGCTTGCGGAGTCGGCCGACATAGACTCGGCTCTCGGCTCGGCGGCGGGCGGAAAATCCGCCAAGACGAAAACTTTTGTGAAGTCGCGCGAGTTGGCGTTCTCGAAGGACGGCAAGGCGACGAAGTTCGAGTTCAGGCGCGACGTGTCAATAGAGTCGGCGGACATCTCCGCGAACTGCCGGAAGCTCGACGTCTTCGCGGAATCGGACGACGCGGGCGCGACCACGGCAAAGAAAATAGAGGCAAGCGACGGCGTTTCAATCAGGCAGAAATCGTACTCCGCGCAGGCGGAAAACGCCGTAATCTATCCGCGCCTGAAAATGAAGGGCGCGGGCGGCACCGAAAAGAAGCCGCACAAATTTGTGGAGCTTTCTACCGACCCCGCGAAGCCCGACAAACGCCCGACTATCGTGCTTCCGCCGTTCAAAAACATCGGCATGAAAGACTCGGAAAGCGCGGCGAAAATCGCGTCGTCGAAAACCGTAATCAAAAGCGACAAACAGTGGCTAACAAGCTCCGACAAGGACGACCGCTACTATTTTCAGGGCAACGTAAAGGTGAGCGGCACCGATACCGAGGCGTCGTGCGGCAAGATTGAGGTTGTGATGCGCGCGCCGAAAGCGGGAGCGCAAAAGGAAATCACGCAGATTGCCATGACCGAAAACGTAAAGCTCGACCAGGGACTGAAAGAGGTCAGGTGCGGACGCGCCGACATCTACGCCGACGAGCAGATGCTTGTGCTTGAAGACAGCCCCGTTGTGATAAACCGCGAGGACAACTCGCGCCTGTCGGGGCACAGAATAGTGTACAACAAAGGCTCGCAGTCGGTGGCTGTGGAGGGCGAGGCGTCGCCCGCTCCCGCGCAAGCTCCCGCGGGCGGATTCGTGCGCCCGACGACTCCCGACGAGGACGATGAAGCCCCCTCGCGCCCGACGATAAAGCTTCCCGTAAAGCGCAAGTAGTCCGCCGCGCCTTTGCGCAAAAAAGGCGCGGAAAATTCCGCGCCCTTTTTGTATGGAAGCACCTCCGCCGTTTTTTGCGGCGGAGAAAATGTTTAGAAATTGTCGGCAAGCACTTCGAAATACGCCTGCGGGTGGGCGCATGCGGGGCACTTTTCGGGAGCTTCCGCGCCCTCGAAAACGAATCCGCAGTTGCGGCATTTCCAGCGCACGGGCGCGTCCTTTTTGAAAACTTTGCCGTCCTTTACATTCTGCGCAAGGGCGCGGTAGCGGGCTTCGTGGTGCGCTTCAACCTCCGCGATTTTCCTGAATACCGTCGCGATTTCCGCGAATCCCTCCGCGTCGGCGACGTCGGCGAAGTTGCAGTAGAGGTTGTGCCATTCGTCGTATTCGCCCTCGGCTGCGGCGACGAGGTTTTCGAAAGTATTGCCGAAGCGGCTGCCGCATGTTGTCTGGATTTCAACGTCGGTATTGCCGAGCAGTTTGTAGAAGCGTTTTGCGTGCTCCTTCTCGTTGTCGGCTGTTTCCGCGAAGATTGCCGAAATCTGTTCGTAGCCCTCCTTCTTCGCGACGCTTGCGAAGTATGTGTATTTGTTCCGCGCCTGCGATTCGCCCGCGAACGCGCACATGAGGTTCTTTTCCGTTTTGCTGCCTTTTAATTCCATGATGTTTCCTTTTTTTGAATTCGTCCGATTCCGTGAAAAGACGATTTTTTAATATTGAGTTTTATCGTCAACAAATAAAAAAATGTAAACGCAAAAATCATGGAAGACAACGCGCCGATTGCATTTCTACTCGCGCTGGTCGCCGGAGCGGCGACGGGCGTAGGAGCCGCGCTTACGTTCGCGCTCAGGAAAAACGATTTCAAGATTTTCGCGCTCGGCATGAGCTTTTCGGCGGGCGTGATGGTTTACCTGTCCTTTACGGACATTCTGCCGACGGCGATTGCGAAAATGCAGGGCGGCGGAATTTCCGACAGGCTCGGACACGCCCTCGCCGTGCTTGCGTTCTTTGCGGGCGTCGCGCTTGCGGGCGTCATAGACTACTTTATTCCCGAGCACGTAGACCACGAAATGGCGGAGCGCGGCGCGGAGCCGCACGCTCACGGGCGTCCGTCGAAAGCGGGGAGGGCGGCGGTCTTTACGGCGGTTGCGCTGGCAATCCACAATTTCCCCGAAGGGCTTTCGGTTTTCGTTGCGGGCTTGGACGACATCACGGTGGGGATAGGCGTGGCGATAGCGATAATGCTCCACAACATTCCCGAGGGCGTGTCGGTGGCTCTGCCGATTTATTCGGCGACGGGCAACAAGCGCAAGGCGTTCTGCTGGGCGACTCTTTCGGGCATGGCGGAGCCGCTCGGAGCGTTGTTCGCCTACTTTGCGCTCGCGCCGTATCTTACGCCGCGGCTTGTCGGCGCGGCTCTCGCGCTGACCGCGGGAATCATGGTCTACATCTCCCTCGACGAGCTTCTGCCGATGGCGAAGGAATACGGAGAGGAGCACTACGGGATTGTCGGCGTGTTTTCGGGAATGGCGTTCATGGCGGCGGTTTCGATAATATTTTAAAACACTAAAATACAACTGAAAATATGTGGCAGACTTATGCGATATTGTCGGCGGCGCGTCGATTTTGTGCGGCACGCTCGTGCTCGTCCTCTAAGCCCGCGCGTTTTTGCGCGGGGGAGCGGAGGCGCAAAAAAAACGCGCCCGATTGCGGGAGCGTCTTGCCTTTGCCGACGTTCCGCGCCGCTTAGACGGCTTCGGCTACGAGCGTTGAAAATTCGGGCAGAATGCGCTGGAACTGGGAGACCTCTTCGAGGGGAAGCTCGGTCTCTTCGGTAATTTTCCAGTTGGAGTTTTCGTTGATGATTTCCGTCGTCCAGTCGAAGTATTCGCGGTAGTCGGTGCGGAAGTAGAGCTTTGTGCCCGCGTTTGCGAACTGCCTGATGTAGTCGAGAAATTCGTGCTGCATGAGGCGTCGTTTGTGGTGGCGTTCCTTCGGCCACGGGTCGGGGAAGAATATGAAGATTTTGCCGAGGCGCGTGTCGCGCGGCATTGCCTCCAAAAATTCGAGAGCCTCCGCCTTGACGAAATGCGCGTTCGAGGCGTTTTTGTTTTTCGCGCGGCGTTGCGAGTCGCGCACGCGCTCGCTGATGAGGTCTATCCCGACGCACAGCTCGTCGGGGTTGGCGGCGGCGTACGCGCTCAGCCAGTGCCCCTTGCCGCAGCCGATTTCGAGCGAGATGTTTTGCGACAGCGCGAAGATGTCGGCGCAGGATTCGCGCAGACGCGCCACGCGTTCGGCGCGCCGTCGGAGTGCGTCTTCGAGGCTCATTATTTGGACGCCTCTTCCTTTGCCTTGTTCGCCGCGGCGAGTGTGCGGTACTTTTTGGACCAGTAGCCGAGACCCTCTTTCGTCTTGTCGTCGAGCTGTTTCACGATTTTTGCGGGAGTGCCCAGCACGAGCGAGCCTGCGGGAACAACCGTGTTTTTCGTAACTACCGCGCCCGCGCCGACAATGGAGTTGTCGCCGATAACCGCCTTGTCGAGCACTACCGCGCCCATTCCGATGAGGCACTCGTTGCCGATTTCGCACGCGTGGATAACCGCGCCGTGCCCGATTGTGGTGTCTCTGCCGATTTTCACGCCGGCGTCGTCGGCGAGGTGCACCATTGTGCCGTCCTGAATGTTCGAGCCTTCGCCAAGCTCAATCGAGTTGATGTCGGCGCGGAGCACGCAGCCCGGCCAGACGCTTGCGTGTGCACCGATTTTCACGTCGCCGATGAGGACGGCGTGTTTGCTGACGTAGGCGGTGGGGTCGATTTGCGGATTTTGTCCGAGATATTTTTCGAGTCTTTCTTCGAGTGTCATGTTTATTAATCGGTTTTAAGTGAAGTTTGCGCGAAGCTTTTTTTATTTCAACGTTATTCCGCCGCATTTTTGCGTTTGCGGTGAATAGACATTTTCGGCGTTTTTTTGTTTAAAAAAACTCGCAATCCGCCCGTCGGGGGCGATTATTGCCCGATTATGTTCGACTTTTCACAGTTGTTTTCGTCGCCCGCCCAGATGTGGACGCTTTTTCTGTGCGCCGTGCTCATCGGAATGTCGAAGACGGGCATGCAGGGCATAAACACGATTTCCATTCCGCTCATGGCGATAGCTTTCGGCGCGAAGCCCTCCACGGGCGTGATTCTGCCCATGCTCTGCTTTGCCGACCTCATCGCCGTATGCTACTACCGCCGCCAGACATCGTGGCGGATTGTGCTCAAACTTCTGCCGCCTGCGGTGGCGGGTTTTTTTCTTGCGATATTCGTTGACTCTTTCGTGCCCGCCGACGAGTTCAGAATCCTGATTGCCTTTTGCATATTTTTGGGGCTTGTTGTGATGTTCTGGACGGAGCGCGGCGGCGCGGGCGACGGCTCAATCGCCCGCAAGTGGTGGTACGCGCAGTCTTTCGGCGTAGCGGGCGGGTTCACCACGATGATTGGCAACGCGGCGGGGCCCGTGATGTCGGTGTACCTGCTTAGCGCGAGGCTTCCGAAGCTTGTTTTTGTGGGCACGAACGCGTGGTTTTTCCTGCTTGTAAACTACATGAAGCTGCCCTTCCAGATTTTTGCGTGGGACAACATCGGCGCAAAGAGCCTCGCCGTGGGAGCCGTGGGCATTCCGTTCATTCTGCTCGGCGCGGTTTTCGGAATTTGGTTTGTGAAAAAGCTTCCCGAAAAGTGGTACAGGGCGTTCATTGTGGCGACCACGATTATTTCGACCGCCGCGATGTTCTTTTGCTAAGCCCGCCCTGCGCGGAGTCTTCCGACGCCTGCCTGCCGCTTTGCGCTAAGGCTTTTAATGCGCCCCCTTTGCGTTTTGCGCGGCGGTGTGCGGATTCGACAAAAAAGAAGGTCGGTAGCGTACCCCCACGCTACCGACCAGTTTGTTTTCTACTTTATTTATTTACCCCATCTCCCGTAGGAGAAATGTAATTTTTATTTTCGTAAGCGATTATCGGAACGCGCGTTGAATTTGTCAAGAGATTTTTTTGAAAAATTTTTGCGCGTTCCTCCGCGCCTATTTCGCGATGTCGGAAATGTCGAGCATGTAGAGCTGCCGCTGCCCGCTGTGGGCGGAGTCTACAATGACTTTTTTGCCGTCGGGCGTCGAGCGCGGGTGGGTGTCGCAGCGGAATTCGCCCCCGCGCCTTTTGGGCATGTGGAGCTTTGCGATGTCGGTGCGTTCGCCCGTCTGCGTGTTGAAAAGGTAGACGGTTTGGACTGCGTCTTTGTCGGGGTAGGTGTCGTTGAGAACCCACTTGGGCGAGATGTAGGTGCAGTGTCCGTTTCTGGTCATGACGTCTTTGCCGATTTGCGTGGCGCGGGCTTGCGGGGTGTCTTCTATAACGAAGAATCCGCCGCCGTGGGGCGGAATTTTAGTCCACGCAAGAACCGCTTTCGAGTCGGGCGTCCAGATGAAGTGCGACGTGTAGTTGTAGGGGTCTATTATGCGCAGATTGCCGCCGTCGGCGTCGGCCGTGAACATGCGCGTGCCGAAGCCGCCGACTTTCCTGTATTTTTCGTTTTTCGAGTCGTCGGCGTACTTCCAGCGGTGGAGGAAAATGAAGCGTTTGCCGTCGGGCGAAACGAGCAGGTGGTTGAACCAGTGCTTTGCCTGCGCGAAGTCGGGGTCGTAGGGGTTGGCGATTGCCGCGGCGTCGGCAAGCGAAACAATCAGGCGCGATTCCCTCGTCTCCAAATCGACTTTCCAAATGCCCGCGTCTTTCGGGGCTTTTTCGGCGGCGAATTTGTCGGGTATGCCCTTGTAGCCGTAGCCTGCGCGCATGTCGTTCACGCGCGAGTAGTCTACGGTAATCGCCCATTTGCCGTCGGGCGAGAGCGCGTAAATCGGGCTTGGAATGGTGCGCATTTGCCGCGTTTCGACGTCCATTATGCGCGACACGAATTTGCCGCCGTCGCGGTCGTTCCAGATGATTTTGTTTGAGCTTTGGGGAATGAATTGCAGTTGGCAGCCCTGTTGCCAGCCCCACGCGTCGGACTTGCCGAGCGAAATCCATTCGCCCGTTTTTGTGTCTACCATTCCGATTTCGATGCGGTCGGCGTCGGTGGGCGTGCGGTCTTCGAAATCCGTTCCCATTGCGAGCACGAATCTGCCCGTCGGGTCCGTTTCAAGCTTGTCGTAATACGCAAACCAGTGCGCCTTGGGGGCGTTTGTCAGCTGTTTGTGCGGGACGAGGAACGCCGACTTGCCCTCCGCGGACGGAGCGTCGAACTTCTGTTCGGGGACGTTTGCGCACGAAGCCGCAAAGAGCGCGGCGAATGCCGATGCGAGAGTAAATGCGGAATGTGTTGTTTTCATAAGATATTGAATATATCGATTGAGCGCGGGTGTAAAGAAAAATTGAACGGCGGATTTTTCTCGCAATCCGAAGCGTTTTTGCATATCGGTTTTTTTTGTATGAAATTTGGCAAGACAATCTTTTTTTGCGCCGCGCTTTTTGCGGCGACCGTTTCCTCCGCCGAAGTAAAACTGCCGCGCGTGTTTTCCGACGGCGCGGTTTTGCAGTGCGGCAAACCGCTGAAAATCTGGGGCTGGGCGTCGCCCGATTCTGAAATTTCGGTGTCGTTTGCGGGCAAGTCGGCGACGGCGCGGGCGGACAAATCGGGCGAATGGAGCGTGCAGCTTCCGCCGCTTCCCGCGTCGAAAACTCCGCGGAAAATCGAAATTTCCGAAAACGGCAGGGCGGCGAAGAGCGTTTCCGACGTGCTCGTCGGCGAAGTCTGGGTGCTTGCGGGGCAGAGCAACATGGCGTGGCCGCTTCTGCCAACGACCGACGGCAAGGCGGCGACCGAACGCGCAAACTATCCTGCCGTGCGCTGTTTCAAGAAAATCAAGCGCGAGCTTCCCGACACATTTCTCGGACACAAATTCGGAACTTTCGAGCGCACTTCGCTGTGCTCGCTCGACCTCGCCCGCGCTCCGCAAAAGGATTCGCCCGAAGGCTCGGTCTGGCGGGCGGCGACACCGAAAAACGTGCCGCTTTGGAGCGCGATAGGCTTCTATTTCGCCGAAAAACTCGCCGCCGACTTGGACGTTCCCGTGGGGCTTGTCTTCACGCCCCTCGGCGGCTCTCCGATGGCTGCGTGGATTCCCGAATCGGCGTGCGCGGGGAACGGATTTTTGGAGATGCGCAAAAAGTCGCACGCAATCCGCATGCGCAAGTGGGACAACGGCGGCTACGAAAAGGCCCTCGCCGAATACAACGCGAAAGTCGAAAAGCGCAAGGCGGAACTCGCCGAATGGAAGCGCGGCGGCAAAAAGCCCGAAAGCTGGAGCGGATACCGCCCGTACGTTCCGCCGTCGAAAGATTCGCCGTTCTCCGCCTCCGCGACGCCTTTCTACAATTTCAACGCGAAAGTCGCGCCCCTTGCGGGCTACGCCGTGCGCGGCATTTTGTGGTATCAGGGCGAGTCCGACGTCTACGGGGCGTCGCTCGACGCCTTTGAAAGCCAGCTCGAAACCGTCGTCCGCGTCTGGCGCGAATGCTTTGCCGACCCCCAGCTGCCGTTCATTCAGGCGCAGCTTTCGTCGTACGGAAGAGGCGCAAACTGGGTGAGGGCGCGCGCCGCGCAGCTTGCGGTCTCGGAGCGCACCGAAAACATGTACACAGTCTGCACCCTCGACATCGGCGAGAAAAACGACATTCACCCGCGCAACAAAACCGACGTCGGGCTGCGCATGGAGCGCGTCGCCCTCGGCTGCGTCTACGGGAAGCGCGGGGCGTCGCCGCTTTCGCCGATTTTCGAAAACGCGAAGTTCGGCGGGGTTTCGGCGGAAGTGTCCGTAAACTCTTTCGGGCGCGGGCTTAAAGCCGACGGCGCGTTGCGGGGCTTCGAAGTGTCGGTCGGCGGAAAATGGCTTGACGCCGACGCCGCGCTCGACGGAGGGAAAATTTTGGTGTCGTCGCGCGGCGGCGGGAAAATCGACGGCGTCCGCTACCTCTGGAAACAGTACCCGCAGGACGACGTGTGCCTGCGCAATTCGGACGGCCTGCCGCTCTTTCCGTTCTCCGCTTCCGCAAAATAGCGCGTCGGACGGGTATCGGGCGCGTCAGGGGCGACAGGCGCAACTTGCGCCGCGTTGCGGGCGCGTCAGATGCAACTTGCGCCGCGTTGCGGGCGACAGAGTCAAACTTGCGCCGCTGGCGCGTCAGGCTCAACTTGCGCCGCGCGGGCGGGCGCGTCGGACTCAACTTGCGCCGCGTTGCGGGCGCTATTTCTTCGAAATTCGTTGTATTTTGCGTTTTTTTGTTGATAGTCGCCCCCTATTTTTGATAATACATTTCCATGTGCCCGCGCATTGCGCGGACTTCCTTTTTAACACAAACGTACACTCTCTATGGTAAAATTGTTTTTGACGGCGGCTCTTGCCGCATTCGCGCTGACGGGAACTGCCTCGCCGAAAATCGACACTTCGGCGGACAGGGTTAAAACCGACCTCGACGTTTCGTATACGCGTTTGGGAACGCTCAAACCCAAGAGCACGGCGGAGGCGCGGAACAACCTCACAATCGGCGGCGAAACGCTCGACAGAGACTACGCCGATTTCGACAAATACAAGCAGTATCTTGCGCCGCTCGGCATGAAGCACATCAGGCTTCAGGGCGGCTGGGCGAAAACCGAAAAAGAAAAGGGCGTCTACGACTTCGCTTGGCTCGACAAAATCGTAGACGAGTGCATTGCCCTCGGAATCACGCCGTGGATTCAGACCTCCTACGGCAACACAATCTACAAGGGCGGCGGCACGCCGTTTCTCAAAGGCGGCATGCCGTCGTCTCCCGAAGCGAAAGCCGCGTGGGACGCGTGGGTTGAGGCAATGTCGAAACGCTACGCGGGGCGCGTCGAGTGGGAAATGTGGAACGAGCCCGACTTGGACAGAAAGCGCACCGTCGCCGACACCGTCGATATGAACGTCCGCACCGCCGAAATTATCAGAAAGAACGACCCCAACGCCAAGATTTCGGGGCTTGCGCTTGCGAGAATCGTTCCCGAAAAATTCGAGGAATACGTCAAGGCTCTCTCCGACGCCGGCAAGCTAGAACTCTTCGACTGGCTTTCGTACCACGGCTACGACTTCCGCCCCGAAAACTCGTACGTAGACGTCGAGAAAATGGCGGAAATTCTGAAAAAATACTCCAAGAAAGTCCAGCTCAGACAGGGCGAAAACGGCGCGCCCTCCAAGGGATTTCTCGGCGGCGCGCTCACAAAGCACCCGTGGACGGAGCTTTCGCAGGCAAAGTGGGACTTGCGCCGCATGCTCGGCGACCACGGCAGGGGCATCTGGACTTCGTGCTTCACAATTTCCGACATGCACTACGCCGCGACAGACTTCATCAAAATGCTCAACGTCAAGGGGCTGTTGGAAACCGACGAAAAGCACAATGTGGTGAAAATCAAAACCGCGTACTACGCCGTTCAGAACTTGGTTTCGGTCTTCGAGCTTTTCAAA
>DHMA01000206.1:851-11579 GCA_002405555.1 Opitutia bacterium UBA4654 | reverse complement strand
CTTCGAGCTTTTCAAAAACCCGAACAAAGCGGTTTCGGTGAAGAGCGGCTTGTCGCACTCGGTTTTCGGCTACTCGCCGAAGGGCGGAACGGCGTTCGTTGTGTGGTACGACGAATGCACGCCGACAAACTTCAACAAGACGACCCCCGCCGACGTGGAGGTCAAGGCAAGCTTCAAAAAGCCCGTGTGGGTGGACATTCTGACGGGCGGCGTATACGAAATTCCCGCCGCAAACATCGTAAAAACCCGCGGCGGCACAGTGTTCAAAAACCTGCCGATTTACGACTCGCCGATAGTTGTAGCCGAGCTTGAAGCCGTCGATTTCGTCCCCGCCGCCAAGTAGGGCGGGGCGCGTGTCGGGCTTTTGAAAAACAAAACGGCGCGGGAAAAATCCTGCGCCGTTTTTTGTTTTGCGTTTTGCCGATGGCTTTTATTTTTTGCCCATGATTTTCTTGATGTAGTCGGCCTCCTCCTGCTTGTACGGAACGCCGCTTTCGAAGAAAACGTCGTGGAACCACAGTTTGAGCAGGTCGGGGGTGGGGTTCTGCATCTTGTTGAATTTCCACGAGTATATTGTCTGCGTCTTGCCGCTTACCAAGCCCCAGTTGAACGCCGCAACCTTGTGCTCTTTCATGATTCCGAGGCAGGGGTTGAATGTGCTTGACGGACGCGCCATGTACTCTGTGCAGAGGAGCGGGCGGTTGTACTTTTCGAGCTTTTTGATTACCGTGTTCAACGCCTTTGCGTTGCCGTAGCAGTGGAACGAAATGATGTCGGATTCGTCGCGCTGGAGCTTGTTGAAAGTCTTGCCAACGATGTGGTCGTCGCCGACGTATTCGCCCGACGTAATGGGCTGCGACGGGTTCGCCTCACGCGCCCACACGAACGCCTTTTCGAGCAGCTCGCGCGTGTTGCGGAACACTTCGGCGTTTTCGTTTTCCCTGCCGTCGATTACCGTGTAGCCGACATTCCCCGGTTCGTTGTAGATGTCCCAGCCGATGATTCGCCTGTCGTCCTTGAAGCGCGTGATGACAGCCTTGACGTATTTTTCGAGGTCTCCCCACTGCGATTTGTCGTTGAGCACCTTGAACGACGGCGATTTCACCCAGCCCGAATTGTGGTTGCAGAGCTTGGGTTCGGGCTGTTTGCCGTACTCCGATTCGGGGTTCCAGCAGCTGTCGAAGAACACGAAGAGCGTTTTGATTCCGCGCTTGTCGGCGATTTCAAGATACTTTTCCATGTTCGCGAAAAGCCTTTTGCCCTCGTGCTTCCACACGACGTCGCTCAGGAACACGCGCATTGCGTTGAAGCCGAGGCTCTGCGCCCAGCCCAGTTCGCGGTCGATTACATCGGGGCTGAACGTGTCGGAGCTCCACATTTCGATTTGGTTGATTGCGTTCGACGGAATGAAGTTCGCCCCCGCGTAGAACGGCTGGCTTGCGTACCACTGGTTCGCCTGCTGTTCCGTCCATTTTTCGCGCGCGAAAAGCGACGCCGCCGCGCAGACGGCGAGTATTGCAGATATTGCCCTTTTCATGTATATAGTATCCTTATTTTTTGTTGTTTATATTGTTTGCTTCGAAGAATTTTTTGAAGAAAAGAATCTGGAAATCGACCGCGTTGTTCCAGTACTCGTGCGTGTGCGCCCCCGGTCGCGTTGTGTATTCGTGCGGAATGTTCAGGCGCAGGAGCTTTTCGTGGAGCGCTTGGTTTACCTTGTAGAAAAAGTCCTTCGTGCCGCAGTCGATAATCATGGCGGGGGCTTTCGATGGGTCGATTTTGTCGGCTTCGTTGATTACGGTGTGCGAGTCCCAAATTTCGGGGTTTTCGTTCTTCGCGCCGAGCGACTCCTTCATCGCCCAGCTCGACGGGAACGGGCGGATGTCTACGCCGCCGCTCATCGAGCCGCACGCGCCGAAAACGTCGCCGTGCCTTATTCCCAGCCAGAGCCCGCCGTGCCCGCCCATGCTGAACCCCGTGATTGCGCGGGCTTTGGGCGACTTCACCGTGCGGAAGTTTTTGTCTATAAATTCAACAAGCTCATTAGAGACGAATGTTTCGTACTTGTATTCGGGTTTTTTGGGGGCGTCCCAGTACCAGCTTTTCGCGCCGTCGGGGCAGACGAAGATTATCTCCTGTTGCGAGGCGATTTCGTCGAGGTTGGGCTTTGTGCGTTTGGGCCACGTCGTGTGGTTGCCGCCGAAGCCGTGGAGCAGGTAGATTGCGGGGTAGGATTTCCCCGAATTTGCGTCGTAGGAATCGGGCAGAACGACGAGCGCGGAGACCTCCTTTTTCATCGCCTTGCTCGGAGCTTTTACTTCGACGGTTTTGCCGTACGCTGCGACCGCCGCAAGAGCGAGCGCCGCCGCAAGTATTTTCGCGAGAATTTTCATGATAAACGCCTACTTTTTTCGAAAAATAAATATAATGGTTTGAAAGTCGGAATTCGATACTACATATTCGGTCGGTCTTCAATAAAAAACGCGTCCGTTCCGCTTGGCGAAGCCGCGGATTTCGGGCGGCAAACCGCATTCGAAAAATGAAAAACATTACTCCCGAAAACATACTTCTTGTCGGCTCGGGCATGCTGCTTCTGAGCATATTCGCGGGGAAAATGAGCTCGCGCTTCGGCGTGCCCTCGCTGCTTCTGTTTCTTCTTGTGGGCATGTTCATGGGAACCGACGGCGTGGGATACCACTTCGACAACGTCTACGCGACGCAGTTCGTGGGAATCATGGCGTTGAGCGTAATCCTCTTTTCGGGCGGCATGGACACCCGCATTTCCGACGTCAAGCCGATTGTCGGCGAGGGTCTTGTGCTTGCGACTTTCGGGGTCGTGGCGACCGCAGCTCTCACGGGCGCGTTCATTTGGGGCATTTGCGGGCTTTTCGGCTTCAAGCTGGGCTTGGCGGAGTCGATGCTGTTGGCGTCGGTGATGTCGTCCACGGACTCCGCATCGGTGTTCGCGCTGTTGCGCGCGCGGGGGCTTAAACTCAGGGAAAACCTGCGCGAAACCCTCGAACTCGAAAGCGGCAGCAACGACCCGATGGCGTACATTCTCACGATTGTCCTCATTCAATACATTCAGGGCGGGCTTGAATTCCACTCGGCGGTGTACTCGTTTTTCTTGCAGATTATTCTGGGCGCGGCGTTGGGGGTCGCGTTCGGCTACGCGATAGTCTGGCTCGTCAACAGGGCGTCGCTCGACAACGTCGCGCTGTACTCGGTGCTGCTTGTCGCGTGCGGGTTTTCGGTGTTCGCGGTGGTTGACGCGGTGGGCGGCAACGGCTACTTGGCGGTCTACATTGCGGGGCTTATTTTCGGCAACTCGACCGCCGTCCACTTGAAGAGCACAAAGAAATTCTTTGCGGTTTTCGCGTGGCTTTGGCAGATAATAATCTTCCTCACGCTCGGACTTCTCGTGAACCCGCGCGAGCTTGTGCCCGTGGCGGCGTTCGCGATTTTAATCGGCGCGTTTTTGATAGTCGTGGGGCGTCCGCTCAGCGTGTGGCTGAGCCTGCTTCCGTTCAAACGCTACTCGAAGCGCGGCAGAATGTACATTTCGTGGGTCGGTCTGCGCGGGGCCGTCCCGATTATCTTTGCGACATACCCGCTCGTCGCCGACGTGCCCAACGCGCGGCTGATTTTCAACGTGGTGTTTTTCATCACGATTCTGTCGCTTATGGTGCAGGGCATGACCGTTGTGAAAATGGCGTCGTGGCTGGGCGTTTGCGACAAGTCCAACGAAAAAAAATCGGACTTGGATTTCGAACTGCCCGACGAAATGAAGTCAGTCCTTTCCGAAATCGACGTAAGCCAAACTCTTCTCGAAAAGGGGAACACCCTGATGAAGCTGGGGCTTCCTCGGAACACGCTTGTAATCATGGTAAAGCGCGGCGGACGCTATTTCATTCCCGACGGCACGACGACCCTTTTCGACGGCGACAAGCTCTACGTCATAAGCGACCGCGAGAGCGACCTTAAATCGGCATGCGAAAAGCTTGGCGTTCCCTACTACACCGTGGGCGACGGCATTTAGCCCGCGCCTTCTGGCTTTCGCCCGCCGCAAAGCCTCCGCCGTCGCGCCTCTCTTTTTCGTTCGGCGCGGACTGCGGCGGTTTTTGTAGGGTCGTGAGCTTTTTTCTTTGCATTTGTTTGTTTTTGTGCCAATATTTTTCCGACAAACAAAGAGCAAAACATGGGAAATTCAGTAAAAACATTTTTTGCGGCGGCTCTTGCGGCGGTCGCGGCGTCGGCTTCGTTCGGCGGGGAGAAGATATTTTCGTACCGTTCGTTCATGCCCGAATTCGCGGCAATGAAACGCTTTGCCGACGCGGGGGTTGACACCGTCGCGTTCCTGCCCGCCAACACGACAAACTCGCTCGGCGACAGGTACAGCCAATACCCCAACATCTGGACTTGGTTCGACGAATACCATTTCGAAGTTCTCGACAAACAGTTCGACGACATTCTTGCGGTCAACCCCGACGCCAAATTCGTCTGCATTGTGGACCTCAACTCGCCCCACTGGTTTACGCGTCAGGAGGCGTGGAATTCGATGGAATGCGACAGCTTCACCCAGCTTTCGAACGCGGTTTCGAACCCGCGCTGGCGCAGGGAAACCGCAAAGTACCTGAAAGAATTTCTAAAACACACGGAGAAAAAGTACGGCGACAAAATCAAGGCGTACCTGCTCGCCTGCGGGCAGACCGACGAATGGATGGATTACAGCCGCTTCGCCGCGGGCAGAAACAAAACGAAGGCGTGGAAAAAGTGGCTCGCCGAGCGCGGCAAGGAAATCGTGCAGGTGCCGACATTCGACCGCATCGACCACGCGTCTTTCGAAGACTTTATCCGCGACCCCCAAACCGAGGGCGACATAATAGACTATTGCGAATTTTCGAGCGACATCATCGTTGATACAATCAACGAATTTTCGGGCATTACCCGCAAAATGGTTTCGTCCGACAAGCAAATCGGCATGTTCTTCGGCTACATTGTCCAGCTTGCGCAGGGAAGAATGGTCTCTTGCGGACACCTCAGCTACGAGCGCATTTTCTCGTCGCCGAACATCGACTTTTTCGTCTCCCCCGGAACGTACTACGACAGAAAAATGGGGCAGGGCAGCGGCTTCATGTGCCCCAACGGCTCGCGCCTGCGCAGCGGCAAGGGCTGGCTGCACGAAATCGACCACCGCACGCCCACTACAAAAGTTCCGCGCCTGAACGTTGCGGGCTTCGACTCCGAATGGAAGAATCAGGCGGAGGTTGACGCGGGCATGAAGCGCGAGTTCGCGCTTACGATGGTCAACGGCACGTCGCTCTGGTGCTTCGACATGTGGGGCGGCTTCTACGACGCCCCCGAAACGATGAAGCTCATCGCCCAAAGCAAAAAACTCTGGGACAAATACGCCGCGAAAAACGAGCGCAGCATGGCGGAAGTCGCGCTTATCGTAGACCCGCAGAGCGCGGTGTACGTCAACGAGACGAACAAAAAATGCCAGAAGATTTTTGTGGACATGCGCACAAAGCTCAACCAACTCGGCGCGCCGTTCGAAGTGTACTCTTTCAACGACATCGGCAAGGCGGACATGTCGCGCATAAAAATGTTCGTGTTCCCCGCGATGTTCCACCTCACGCCCGAACGTCGGGAAATTCTCGAAAAGCACGTCTTCACGCAGGGGAAAACGTCGGTGTTCCTCGACGCCGCGGGCATCTCCGACGGCAAAACGCTCGACGTCTCGCGCGTGGAAAAGCTCACGGGCTTCCCGTATAAAACGGACGGAGTGAACGCGCGCAAATACGCCGACCACACCCGCGCGTACGTCTACGACTACGAAAAGCTCACTCCCGCCGTCATGCGCGACCTTGCCGCAAAGGCGGGCGCAACGCTGTATACCGACTTCGAAACGCCCGTGTTCGCGAGCGAAAGGCTTGTGGCAATCCACACGGCGAAGGGCGGCAGACGCGCGATAACGCTTCCGAAAAAATACTCGAAAGTCGTTGAAATTTACAGCGGGAAAGTCGCGGCGGTCAACGCCGACAAATTCGAATACGATTTTGCGACTCCCGACACCGCCGTTTTCGAGCTATTCGAATAGCGGCGCGGGAAAATCAAATTTTAACAAAAACAGACAGGAAATAATATGGCGGACAAGGTATATTTGGCGGTCGATTTGGGCGCGGGCAGCGGCAGGCTGATGGCGGCGCGTTTCGACTCTAAGACAATCAAACTCGAAGAGGTTTCGCGCTGGGCGAGCGCGCCCGTGAAAATCGGAAACTCGTTCCACTGGGACGTCGAGGCGATTTTCGGCGAAATAGTCTCCGCCGTCAAAAAGGCGCGGTCGCTTTACGGCGGCGCAATCGTGTCGCTCGGCATCGACACCTGGGGGGTGGACTACGGGCTGCTCGACGAATCCGACAAGCTCCTCAACATGCCCTACATCTACCGCGATTCGCGCACCGACGGCATGATGGATTCCGTGTTCGCGAAAATCTCCAAAAAGGAAATCTACTCGCAGACGGGCATTCAGTTCATGTTCTTCAACACCGTCTTCCAAATCGCGGCGGAGCTTGAAAAGGGCGGCAACATCGGCAGGGCTAAAACGTTTCTGATGATGCCCGACCTCCTTGCGTTCATGCTCACGGGCGTGAAAGTAAACGAGCGCACCAACGCCTCCACAACGCAGATGTACAACCCGTTCAAACGCGACTGGTCGGCGGAAATTATCGGGAAAATCGGCGCGCCAGCGGAAATTTTCAAAAACGGATTCGCCGAATGCGGCGACGTAATCGGCACTCTCCGCCAAAACTTGCGCGGCGAACTCGGCGACTTGAAGGTAGTGGCTGTGGCAAGCCACGACACCGCCTCCGCCGTCGCCGCGACGCCCGCGCGCACCGCGCTTCCCGCCTACATCAACAGCGGAACGTGGTCGCTCCCCGGAGTCGAAATTCCCTCGCCGATTGCGACCGACGCGTCTTTTGCCGAAAACTTCACAAACGAAGTCGGCGCGGAAAACACAATCCGTTTCCTCAAAAACGTAACGGGCATGTGGCTTGTTCAGAAATCGAAGGAAGTCTGGAAAGCCCGCGGCTGCGACAAGCCCTACTCGGAGCTTGAAAAGGAGGCTTTGGAAAGCCAAGCCATGCGCACGCTGCTCAACCCCGACGCGCCCGATTTCGTCATGCCCGCCGACATGCCCGCGGCAATCGCCGAATTCGCCCGCAAAACGTCGCAGCCCGTGCCCGACACGCACGGCAGCATTTTCCGCGCCATTCAGGAGAGCATCGCGCTCAAATACGCGTGCGTTTTCGAAACTATCGAAAAGCTCGCGGGCGTGAAAGTGTCGGAAATCAACGTCATGGGCGGCGGCTCGAAAGACGCCGTGCTGAACGCCTTTACCGCAAACGCCACGGGACGCACGATTCTCGCGGGTCCGACCGAATCGACCGCGCTCGGCAATGTCGCAATGCAGATGAAGGCGGACGGCGTAGTTTCGAATCAGGCGCAGGCTCGCGCCGTGATTTCGGCAAGCTGCGAACCCAGGATTTTCGAGCCGTCGAAAGCCGACTCCCAACTTTGGGCTGACGCGCTCGGCAAATTCAAGGAACGCTTCCTCTAAAATTAAAAGGCATTAGCCCAACAGCAAGCCCGCGCGGATACTCTGCGCGGGCTGTTTTTTCGCGGGGCGGAGGCAATTTTTTCCGTCTACGCACGCGCGTAATCCGCCTGCCTTGCGCATTTGCCGCCGCCGTCGAGCGGTAGGGTTTATGCGCCGCCTTTTGCTTCCTCAACGTTTCTCCCAAAGCCTGCGCACACTGCGCCGTTGCGTTGCGGCGCGGGCGGTTTCTATCTTGTTCTCGCCGCCCGCATTGGGGGGAGGGGAGGGCGAAATGCGTTGCGCGTTTTCTTCCGCCGAACGCGTCGGGGTACAAAAAAACCGCCCCGGTCGGAGCGGTTTGGAATTTTAAAATCCGCGCTTATTTGCGTCTGCGGTATACCGCAAGAGCCAACGCCATCGCGCCGAAAATCGCCGCGTACGTCGAGGGTTCGGGAATTTGGAAGCGGAGCGTGTATTTGCCGTATTCGGAGTTTACCTCTACAAGCGCAAGCTGGTCTTTTGTGTATTCGTTCGCGCCGTCGTTTGCGGTGATTACGAGCTTGTCGTCATCCCACCACGAGTTTTCGTTGAAGTAAATTGTGTCTTCCGCAAAATCTTCGAAGTGGACTTGGGCGACGACGGGCGTTGCGCCGTCTTTGTTGTCGTTGCTTGCGTTTCTGCCGATGTAGTTGAAGTTTGCCTTTGCGCCGCTAACGGTGATTTCCATTCTTGCGGTATCCTGAAAATAGATGCCTTCGAAGTTGTTGTCCGCAAAAACCGAGAGCTTGTTGGGGTTCGCCAAGCCGCCGATGTTGATAAGCTGGGCAAGTCCGTTTGTGTTGTCGGTTGTTATTGCGTTTTTCTTGTTGAGGACAAGTTCGCCGTTGCCCGCAAAGAGGACTCTGCCCCAGTACGTCGTCGTGCCGACAAGCGCCTTTGTGAGGTGTATGCTGCCTGCGTCTTCGGCGATTACAAGTCTGCCGCCGTTCAGGAGTCTGAGCGCGCCGACCGCCTCTATGCTTCCGCCGTTCGATACGGTGTTTTCGCCTTCAAGGTAGATTTGCGCGAGAGCGTTCGCCGTGCCGTTTGTGACTTTCGAGGTGAGCTTTGCGCCCGCGCCCGAAATTTCGGCGTTTCTAAGCTTCAAGTTGACGCTGTTTGTGGCGACGTAGTTGAAGACGCCGTTGATTATCGCGCTGCTGTTGCTATTGAACACAAACGAGGAATTTGTGGCGTTAAACGTAGAGCCGCCTGCGATTTTCAGGCTTGAATTGTTGTTGAACGTCGTCGTGCCGCTCATCTGGTAGTTGACGGTCGAGTTGTTGTCGACGAGCATCTGGATATTGCCGACGTTTGTCGTGAACGACTTGCCCGTAATGTTCGCGTTCGTGAGAATTTGCAATTTGTTGCTCTGGGAGGATTCGTTGACCTGCATGTAGAACGTGCCCCAGTCGATGTTTGCGTATGTGCTGTTGCCCGCGGAGTTTTTGAATACGAGGTTTTTCCCGTAGGGGTCGTTCCACTGCATTACGCCGTTGTTGTAGAATGCGTCGAAAGTTTCGGCGGTCGAGTTGATGTCGATGACAAGCCCGAACGCGCAGTTCCACTTGGAGGTCGTGCCCGTTGTAGAGAGCGACCTGATTGTGTAGGTCGGAGTGTTGCTTCCGAAGAACGCTTCCGCGGTCGAACCGGTAATGGGGTTGAGGATTACGTCCTCGCCCTGAATCGGCGTGCGGTTGTTGTTGTCTGGCCCGCCGATGATGTTGTCCGCAGCCTGCGCGCAGAGGGCGCAGAGCGAACCGAGCAGTATTGTGGCTGTTTTTTTCATTGCTGTTTAGTAGCTGGTTATGTGTTTTGAAATTCCGCAAGCCGAAATCGGCTTTTAATATAATACAGAATAATGACACATAGCCCGAATTTGCAAGAACAATTTTGGAAATTCTTATCCGCCCTACGTTTATCGAAATCCCCCCCCCACTCTTAGCCAGCCCGACGCCGAATTCTTCCCCACAACTGCAAAATTCCCCGTTTTTTTCCCGCCGCGCCCGCCCCTTTCGCTTTGCCGTCCCGCGCATTAGCCCGCATATCCGCGCCGCGCCCGCCAATCCGCATTGTTCCGACAAAAAGAAACGGACGCGCCCGAATGGACGCGTCCGCGAAAGGAGAAAAAACGATGATTATTATAATTTGCCCGATGCTATTCTTCGAAACCTATCGAGCTTTTGAGAATGTTTGCCGAGCCGCCGCGAATTGCCTGCGCAATGGTGAACGTTCTCGACGTTTCGCCGTAGACCGTCAAGAGGCCCTGCCCTGTGTTTTCGTCGCGGAGGGAAGTGTACCATTCGACGTGCGCGTCGGTGTAGGCAATGTGTCCGCCTTCGCGCTTGAACACGCCTTCGTTGGCGTCCCACTCGCCGTTGGGCTTCAAGCCGCGCGTCCAGACGAGGGGCGTGCCCGAGGGCGCGTTGGGGTCTGTGCGGTTTGCGACTTCCCAGCTGATGGGGAAGCTTTTGAATTCGGGGTCGAGCCTTGTGTTCGAGCCTTTGCGGTCGATAACGAACTTGGGCATAGCAGCACCCGAGGAAATTTTTTCGATAACGGGGAGGTCGAAGTCGAGAATCCAGAGCTTGGGGTCGTTGAAGTCGTCAACGCCGCGCGCGAGTGCGGCGGCCCAGTCGTAGATGGTCTGCCCCGTTACGATGCGGGTTTTAGTGCCCGTTTTGACGTAGGAGAGCCAAGTTTTTGCGATGTTGCTTGCGCTGTTCATCGACTTAACTTTGCTGCCCGCGCCCATGGCCTGAGAGAGGGCGGGATAAATCAAGCTGGCGAGAACGCCGATAATGGCGATAACGATGAGCAGCTCGACGAGCGTGAAACCTTTTGATTTTTTTATGTTTTTCATAGTTTTCATGTTGTATAAAGTAGAAGCGGAGGGGCGGCAATATCAATTCCCCTTGCAAGCCCGAAATAAATTGCATATGCCGATTTTTTGCAAGTCCAAAATGAGCCGCGCCCCAAGTTTTTTCGCTTTGCCGCAGATTTGTCCTCTTTTGCGGGGCTGAAATTTTGCAGGCGGAAAACGCCCGATTCCGCATTAAGGAATCGGGCGTTTTTGTTTTTGGAATCGC
>DHMA01000206.1:0-745 GCA_002405555.1 Opitutia bacterium UBA4654 | reverse complement strand
TGCACGCAAGCGCGAGCATTCCAGACACTATAGTAGCGGACGCCGAAACATTCTAGTTTTTGCGGTTGTATGCGACAAATGTCAACGAACTGAATATTGTAAACAAATTTTGATGATTATTGCGGGCTTTGAACTTCTTTCAAAAGCATGAATGCTTCGGCGTATCTACAATTTGCGCGTGAACCGTATAGCGTTCCTTGTGCGATAACATTATCAATCGAACGAGGAAATGGGTGTTCGCCCAGCTCGCTCTTAAATATTGACAATATTTCTATCTTCTTTTGCATATACTTAGTTATGTCTATAAAAGTGTTTGGAATAAAAGGCTGTGATTGTATGTTTGATGCGTAGTCTGTTTCCGACAAAACTTCCATCGCGTAAATTTTTTTTACACTTGGATATCTAAATATTTTGGTGCAATTCCAAGATGCTTGAAAAACCCGCATGTGGTCATGATGTGTATCTCCGCCAAATGGCAAATAAACTATCTCAGGAGAAACATCCCTAAACACCTTTCCGATTTTTTCAACTAATGAACCTGTTAATAATTCGTCTGTTTTTGTTGTAGGAATCTTTATCCAGTGTAGGGTTAGTCCATAGGATTCTTTCATCTTATTAACCAGCGCAATTTGGCGGTCAATTCTTTCTTGGCTGTGCATAGGACTCCAACATGACGTTATTAATAATTCGTGTACATCATCGCCTTTGTCTTTGTGCATCAACAAAGTTCCACCAGCACCCAGCG
>DHMA01000063.1 GCA_002405555.1 Opitutia bacterium UBA4654 | reverse complement strand
GGCTATAACCGCGCCTTTCCCCGATTAGTTCGTATTGGCTTCGCCAATTACTGGCGATTAAGATTGCCGCACATTAGCAAGAAACTAATTAAATAGACGCGCTTTGCGCGGAAAAATAAAAAACGGAAAATTCACAACATGGATTCTCCGCTTACCAATCAACTCCACTTTTATCCCAACGCACTCTAAAAAACTTCGTGCGTTAGCACTGTAATTTTAGGCGCGTTAGAGTGCCGTTCAGACGGCGGCTTTCACGCGCTTGCGGGGTGCGTGGCGTACTTATTGTACGCGAGCAGTCCGCAAGTGCGGGGAAACGCCGTATCAACGGTGCTATGACGCGCCGTGCAAAAAGCGGAGAGAGATGTAGATGGTTGATATCGAGAGGGAGATTATAACCACAACCACCCCGTATTTCAGGAACTGCATGAACGAAATCGGGCAGCCGTGCTTTGCCGCGTTTTCGGAAACTATGACGTTTGCCGCCGCGCCGATTAGGGTCATGTTTCCGCCCAAGCACGCGCCGAGCGAAAGACACCACCAGAGAGGGAGGGCGTATTCCGCGCCCATGGAGTTGCGGATTTCGGAAATCATGGGAGCCATGGTCGCGGTGTAGGGAATGTTGTCAATCACGCCGGAAATCACGCCCGACGCCCACAGAATTATCAGAGCCGTCGCCGACTGCGAGCCGTGCGTGATTTTCAGCACTTCCTCGGCCATGAGCTTTATGCCGCCCGACGCCTCCAAGCCGCCGACTATTACAAACAGCCCGATGAAGAAGAAAATCGTGTTCCATTCGACCTCCTTGAAGATGTCGGCGGGCTTTTCGAAAATCAGCAAAATGCTCGCGCCGAAAAGCGCGACAACCGACGTTTCGATTTTGAGAATGCCGTGGAGCATGAAGCCCGCAATCACAAGAAACAGCACGAGCAGCGAGCGCACCGTAAGGCGCATATCGACGATTTTCGAGAACGAGTTGTCGATTTTCGCAATCTGCGCCATGCGTTCGGGCGTAGTTTTGAGCGAGCGCCTGAACGCGAGCGCAAGGAACAGAACCGTCGCGAAAAATATCGCGAACACGATTCCCGTAAGCTCTTCGAGAAAATCGACAAACGACAGCCCCGCCGCGCTTCCGATGATGATGTTCGGAGGGTCGCCGATGAGCGTCGCCGTGCCGCCGATGTTAGAGGCGAAAATTTCGGTAAGCAGAAAGGGCACGCATGGGACGTCGAGCTTTTTGCAAATCGCGAAGGTAATCGGCATGACGAGAATGACGGTTGTTACGTTGTCGAGAAACGCGCTGACGACCGCGGTAAAAAGTCCGAGCGAAACCAAGATGAGCACGGGGCGACCGCGCGTCTTTTTCATGATTGCGTTGGCAAGGTAGGTGAAGATTCCGCTGCGGGTGGTGATTGAGACAATAATCATCATCGCAATCAGCAGGAATATGACGTTGAAGTCTATGAAATTTACAAAATAGGTCGGGTTGGGAGAGCCGTCGGGGAGGGATTTCGACTGCCCCACAAGCCCCAAGAGAATCGCCAAGCAAGCCCCGACGAGGGCAACCACCGATTTTGAAACGACTTCGGTTGCGATAAACACATACGCCAAAAGCAGCAAGCCCGCCGACACCGCGACGGAATTTGCCGCAACCCAATTCATTAAATCTTCCATATAAAAAACTGCGTTTGCGCATGAAAATCGTCCGTTTTTATAAATATTGCAATCGAAAAAATTTTGTGAAAAAATGCGCGGCAAAAATCGAAATGGACATGGAAAACAAAGCTCTTGTAAGCATAGTATTGGGAAGCGTCAGCGACTGGGACACAATGCAGCACTGCGCCGCGACCCTCGAAAAATTCGGAATTCCCTACGAGCGCAACATCGCAAGCGCGCACCGCACACCCGCAAAGGCGTGCGAAATAGCGTCTACTGCGATGGAGCGCGGGGTGAAAGTAATTATAGCCGCCGCGGGCGGCGCGGCGCATCTTGCGGGAGTGCTTGCGGCGCACACGCAGCTGCCCGTGCTTGGAGTGCCCATGAAAGGCTGGGCGACCGACGGAATGGACTCGCTCCTTTCGACGGTTCAAATGCCGCGCGGAATACCCGTTATGACGCTTGCGATAGGCAAGGCGGGCGCGGTAAACGCGGCGGTATCGGCATTGCAGATACTGGCTCTTTCCGACGCGAACTACGCGCAGAAACTCGCCGACTTCCGCAGGAAGCAGACCGAAGAGGTCTTGGCGGCAAAATTCCCCGACGAAAAATAATGCCGCAGAAAATCGGATTCCCCGCAGGAGTTCTCGGCGAAAACCCGCTGAGGCTCGACGTGCTTGCGGCAAACGCGCCGTATTTTGTCGCGCTCGACAAGCCCGCAGGCATTTTGCTTGACTCGTACCTCGGCTCGCCGAAAGGCAAGTCGGTAATGCTCGCCATGCGCGACACGCCCGAAAAGCCCGAATTCAAGCGGCTCGGAATAGTCTCGCCCTACGCGGTCAACCAAGTCGATTTCGAAATATCGGGCGCGGCGGTGGTCGCGTGCGACAAGGATACGTCGGTCAAGATGCGCAACGCAATGTGGTCGGAGGCGATGGAATTCCAGTACCTGCTGCTGGCAAAGCCCACAAAGCCCCTCGAAGACGTCTTCGAAGCCGACCTGCCCATTCTCATGCACGAGGAACGCCCCGTGTGGCTTGTCTCGCACAGGTTCGGAAAAAAGGCGCGGACGCGCTTCGAGATAGTCGAAACCGTCGGCGCGTTCCAGCTCTGGCGGGCGACGACGCGCACAGTGCGCCCGCACCAAATCCGCGTGCACGCGAACGAAAACGGGCTGAAAGTAATAGGGGAACAGCTGTACTCGCGCACGCCGCACGTCTATATGTCAGACATCAAAGAGGAACGCTACAAAATAGGCTTCGGCGAAGAGGAGCGTCCGCTCTACCCGCACATTTCAATCCACCTGTCGAAAATAACTTTCGACGGCGCGGAGACGGGCTGCGACGGGGTCGGGAAAGTCGATATAAACTCGCCGCTTCCGAAAGGATTTGCAACGCAGCTCAAACGGCTCGGCTTCAAAACCCGCGCGTAATTTTTTTGACATTCGGGCAAAGCTCCGCAATATTTTCCGAATGAAAAAGATGTTGCGGAGGTTTTTTATTGCAAATTGTCTAATGCCCGCCCTGTGCGCAAACGCAATCGGGGCGGAAAACGCGGATACGCAAAAATACGCGCCCGAAGATTTCAGAAACTATTTCGGGCTTGCGTGGAACTCGACGCCTGCCGAAATTCTGCAATACTGCAAAAACGTGGGGCACACATGCGTGATGTACAAGGAGGGCATGGAAAGGAATCCGCTCTCAGACGGCATGACTTTCGTGATTGAAACGCCCGAATACGCGGCGTATCGGCGGACAATCGACTTGTCGAAAAAATACACGAAAGAGGAAATCGCGAAAATCGAAAGCCTCTGCGCAGTCGCCTTTCCCGAAAAGCCGTTTCCGCAGAACATGGCGACGGGCTGGTTTTTCAACAAAAACCAAGTGAGCATGCAACTCGACATGCAGCAAAAGGCGGTTCACGACATCATAATAAAAAGGATTTTCGAGCGCGTCGAAAAAATCGAAAAGCGCAACCCCCGCTTCAAATTTGCGGGATTCTCGTGGGACGTTCCGCAGCCCTACGGCGACTTCAACATATACGTCGAAAAATCGAAAAACAGAAACAGGCAAACAACCCTTTCCCACTGGACTGGCTTCGACGGAACGCCCGAACGCGCGGGAATCAAACACGACTACCCCACATATTTCGAGGGCTATTTCGAATTCTACCGCGCCCTCATGGAACGCGCCCGCGCGAAAAATCCGCAGGCGAAATTCATAGTAGAACCCTACGACATCTACCACGACTGGATTAGACACGCCGAAAGCGGCTTCATAAAATCGAAGGGCGCGGACGCAAAAAAATACATGCCCGACTTCATCTGGGCGGAGGGACGCGGAACGGCTTTTGTCAACGACGCCCGAATCTTCAAGTCGGGGCTGTTCACAAAGCGCGACGTGGGAAGCTCGTGCCCCGCCGAATTTGCCGAGCAAAAAGTGCGCGCAACGGCGACGGCCGCCGCAAAGGCGGGCGCGTGGACGGCGTTCTTCGGACGCTACGGAGGCTACAACACATGTGCTGTGCCCAAAAATAGGTC
>DHMA01000073.1 GCA_002405555.1 Opitutia bacterium UBA4654 | reverse complement strand
TTGGGATAAAAGTTGGGTGTTGGTTTTGCGAGCAGACTTTTGTTTGCGGAAATCCAAGTACGCCACGCACCCTGAGCCACTCGCAAAGCCACCCTTATGAAAGCACTTTGACGCGCCTAAAATTAGAGTGCTGGCGCACGAAGATTTTTAGAATGCGCTGGGATAAAAGTAGGGGATACAAAAAGCGGAAATTCCCAGTTTGCGGATTTCCGCTTTTTCATATTTATCCGCGCAAAGCGCGTCTGTTTAATTAGTTCCTTACTAATGTGTGGCAATTCCAATCGCAGTAATTGCCAACGGCAATACGAACTAATCGGGGAAAGCGGCAAGTATACTTGCCGCGCATTATCACCATTAGGAACGAAGTTCCCCGACGGCTGGCGCACCTTGCGCCCCGTGCAGGCTGCAGCCTGCCGAAGTTCCGACGTCGTGTAGGCTGCTTGCCTTGCGGGGAAGTGGGTGGAGAATTTCGCAAAGCGAAATCCACCCCTGGGGGCGCAAGCCCCCAAGTTATGGGAGGCACACCCTGTGTCCGTCGCGCCAGAGGGATTCTATGCCGTAGAGACCGCGTTGTTCGGGGAGGAAGATGTGAGCCATGAAGTCGAAAGCGTCTACAACGACCCAGCCGCTCGACGTGTTGTAGTCGCGCCCGACGGATTTTACGTTGAGGTCTTTGAGAGTCTTTTCAAGCTCGTTGGCGAGGGCGCGCAGGTGCGGCTCGGAAGTGGCGGTCGCAACAATGAAGTAGTTTGTGATGGGCGATTTTCCGCGAACGTCGAGAACGCTGATGTCCTCGGCTTTTTTGTCGTCGAGAGCCTGCCAACATTTCTTTACAATTTCGAGAGTCGGGTCAAGGTCGGCAACTTTTTTTGCCGCCGACTTTTTCGCAACAGTCTTTTTTGCCGCAACCTTCTTCGCGGAGGTCTTCTTGGCGACAGTTTTCTTCGCCGCTACTTTCTTGGCGGCAACTTTCTTTACCGCAGTTTTCTTGGCAACGGCCTTTTTCGCGGTTGTTTTCTTCGTCGCGGTTTTTTTCGCGGGACTCGCGGCTTTTTTTGCCGCCGATTTCTTTGTGGCAGATTTTTCCATGACTTTATGTATTATATAATTTGTTTTCGAATATGTAGCTTTCGACGTCGGGGTCGAGCATTTTCAGATTTTTTTCGCCGCGGGCGAGCCGCGCCCTGATTTCGGTGGAACTGTGGGGCAGGGGGGCGAAGGCAAAAAATTCGAAATGCAGGGAGGGCGGAAGCTTCGATGTATCGGCGTCGAAACCGTCGCGACGCGCGCAGATGAAGTCGGCAAGCTTCGCGATTGCGTCGATGTCCTTCCAGCCGTGGAGCTTTGCGATGTGGTCGCCGCCGAGAATCCAGCGCAGGCGTTTTTTTGGATATTTTTCCGCCAGAAACTTCACGGTATCGACGGCGTAGCTGATTCCGCCGCGGTCAAGCTCGAAAGTGCAGACGGAGTGCGGAAACGGAAGCTTCGACGCCGCGATTTCGAGCATTTTCAGTCTGTGGGCGTTGGCGGCGCGGACGGGGGCGTCGCGCATGGGGGCTTGCGCGGCGGGCACGAAAACTATCTCGTCCACGCGCCCGTCGTCGAACGCCGACCGCGCAAGCGCGATGTGCCCGATGTGAACGGGGTCGAAACTGCCGCCTAAAATGCCGAGTCTTTTGGATTGATTCATTGTCCGCATATTATTGCGGATTTTTTGCGAAAAAAAATAAAAATTTTGCCGAACAAAAACGATTTTGCGGCGTCTGTAATATAAGTGTTTGTAGTTTGTAGTGGTTGGTGCGCCCCTTTCGGAAGACTGGGGCGCATTTTTTTTCGAAAAAAATTTCGGGCAAACGCCATTTTTAAATTGTGATTTTGCGCACATTGTGCAAATTGGGTGGCGATATACTACATTCAACTTTGCTTTTAATATGAAATTGAAATACGCAATCGGCGTCGATATCGGCGGAACAAACACAAAACTCGGAGTTGTTGACGAAAAGGGAATGGTCCTCAAACGCCACGACTTCAAAACGACCGACTATAAGGACTTTGCCACATACGTCGAAGCCCTCGAACGCGCAATCACATTCCTTACCTCCAATACCGACGGAGACTGTCAGGGCGTGGGTATCGGCGCGCCCAACGGCAACTACTACACGGGCACTATCGAATACGCTCCGAACCTCCCGTTCGGACGGAGCGTGCCGATTGTCGAAACGCTCCGCATGGCTCTGGGCTTCGACACAATCTGCCTGAGCAACGACGCAAACGCGGCGGCTCTGGGCGAAAAAATCTACGGCGGCGGACGCAACCTTTCGCACTTCATTGTAATCACGCTCGGAACGGGCTTGGGGTCGGGCATTATCACCGACGGCAAGCTGCTTCTCGGAGCGGACGGCTTCGCGGGCGAACTCGGACACGTCTGCGCTGTGCCGAACGGCCGCCTCTGCGGCTGCGGCAAACGCGGCTGCCTCGAAACGTACGCGTCGGCGACGGGCATCAAACGCACGTTTCTCGAAATGGTCGCAAAATACAACGGCGACTCTACAATCGCGAACGTTCCGTGGGAAAAACTCGACGCCCGCGTTATCGAAGACGCCGCCCGCGCCGGCGACAAGGCGGCGGCTGAAACCTACCAAATTACCGGCAGCATGCTCGGCCGCGCTTTGGGAGACTTTGTGCACTTCTCGCGCCCGTCGGCGATTTTCCTTTTCGGCGGGCCAGTCAAGAGCGGCGAGCTTATCCTCGAACCCACGCGCATCGCGATGGAAAAGAACCTCATGCCCGTGTTCCGCAACAAGGTAAACGTTCTGCCGTCGGAACTTCCCGAAAGCGACGCCGCAATTCTTGGCGCATCGGCAATGGTGTGGGCGGCAAACAACGGCGCGCACTAAACCGCATTTTCATTTTTATACACTCCGCAAAACCGCGTCCGAGGGCGCGGTTTTTTTTGCGGGCGAATTGCGCGGCGGCGCGGAGAAACAGCGCGTTCGCGGGTTGCTCCGATTTCCGCGAACGCGATATTTTTTCAAAAAAACTTTTGACCGAGCCGCCCGCGCGGGACAATCTTTTGCGCATGGAAAATTTCGAAAAATACGCGCGGCAGACGGCATTGCCCGACTTCGGCGCGGAGGGACAACGTAGGCTTGCCGAATCGACCGTCGCGCTCGTCGGGGTTGGCGGCGTGGGAAGCGCGGTTTTGCCGCTGATTGCAGGCGCGGGCTTCGGGCGGGTCGCGCTGTTCGATTCGGATACCGTTTCCGCCCACAACCTCCACAGGCAGACGCTCTACGCGGCGGCGCGGGAGGGGCAATTCAAGGCGGAGCTTGCGGCGGAGTTCGCAAAAAGGCTAAACCCCGACGTGAGCGTCGATTTCTTTTGCGAAAAAATTTCGGCGGAGAACTCGGCGGAAATTTTGCGCGAGTCCGCGCTTTGCATAGACGCAACCGACACATTTGAAGCCCGTTCGGAAGTTTCGGCGCTGTGCGCGGCGGCGGGTATCCGCGAAATTGCCGCAACCGCGGCGGGCTACGTCTCGCAGAATTTCCTTTTCGGCGACGGCTTCTATTTCGGCGACGTCGCGAAATCCGACGGCTCGCCCGCGCCGCGCGGACTGCCGATTTTCCCCGCGGCGGCGCATTTGAGCGGCGTGTGGGCGGCGTCGGCTGCAATCCGCGCGGTCGCCGTAGGCGGCTTCGAAATAGGGCGGTTCTCGATGTTCGACCACGCGGCGTTCAAATATTTTTCGGCAAACATACGCTGACCGCGCCGCGCGTTATCTTCTTGAAAAAAACAAAAAAAACGCTTTCATAAATGGCAATGAAAATTACCGCAAATTCGAAACAGTACGAAATCGCAGAAAACACGACGGTGGCGGCGTTCATAGAATCCACGGGCGTGAAGGCGGCGCGTTGCGTGGTCGAGCTAAACGGCGCGGCAATGCGCTACGACGCCTTTGCCGACATCGTTTTGCGGGAGGGCGACAGGCTCGAAATCATGCAGATAGTGGCGGGCGGCTAAAATGATTTATACCGATTTAAATACGGAAATCGACGTCGGTTCGAGCGGACACCTGCTCGAAATTGGACGCTTCAAGGCGTTGATAGACTGCGGTCTTCACCCGAAATACATGGGGCTTGCGGCGTTGCCGAACCTTTCGAAAGTCGCGCCCGAAACGCTCGACTTCATCGCGATAACGCACACGCACCTCGACCACTGCGGCGCGTTGCCGGTGGTTCTGCGCGAGCAAAACCACGCGCACGTTCTCGTAGCCGACGAAAGCGCGGATTTGCTTCCGCGCATGCTCCGCAACTCCCGCGCGGTAATGGCAAAACAGCGCGAGGAATTCGACATCAAAGAGTATCCGCTTTTCGACTCGTCGTCAATCGACGCCCTGAAACCGCGCATAATGCCGATGGCGTTCCACCGCGAGCGGCAGTTCGAAATCGACGGCGAGCGCATAAATATCACGTTCACGCCCGCGGGGCACATTCCGGGGGCGGCGTCGGTAATGTTCGAATACAAAAAGCGGCGCATTCTCTTTTCGGGCGACATCTCGTTCCATTCGTCGGGAATTTTGAAGGGGGCAGTTCCGCCCGAAGGCAGGGTCGATACGCTTGTGGTCGAAACGACGCGCGGGTCGTACTCGCGCCCGAAGGGGATAACATACGACAGCGAAGTGGAGCGGCTTGTGGCGTCGGTATCGCAGGTGCTGCGCGGCGGCGGAAGCGTGCTGATTCCCGCGTTCGCGCTTGGGCGCATGCAGGAAATAGTGTTCATTCTCCACAATGCAAAGACGCGCAAACTCATTCCCGACGTGCCGATTTTCGCGGGCGGGCTGGGCTTGGACATCGCCGAGTATTTTATAAAGGGGGCGAAGAAATCGTCCACATTCTTCTTCGGCAAACAGCACATGGAGGGTGTCAAGCCGTTCAGGGGCGAAATCGTCCCGGGGCGCGACTTCGAAACGCAGGGCATTTACGTTTTGGGAAGCGGCATGATGGTCGAACACACGCCGAGCTATCTCGCGGCGTCGGCAATGATGGACAACCGCGCAAACGCGATTTTCTTCGTGGGCTACTCCGACCCCGACACTCCCGCCGCGCGCCTGCAAAAAACGGCCTACGGCGACCAGTTTTCGTTCGGCGACCTGTTCTATGTGGGCAACGTCAACTGCCGCGTAGACAAGTTCGACCTCACTTCGCACGCCGACAGGGAGGAGATTTTCGAGTTTATCATGGAGAAAGACCCGCGCTGCGTTGTGCTCACCCACGGCAGCATGGAGTCGCGCGAGTGGTTCATGGACGAAATTCTCGACCGCTCGCCCAAAACCGCCGTGATAATCCCCGAACCGTCGGAATCGATAGAGTTGTAGCCAGTTGCGAAATTCCGCCGCCCCGAACCCGCGCTTTCGGGCGCGGAATAAATTGCCTAAATGCGCAAAAAATGAAGAAAAGAGCTTGACGCCGCGCAAAAAAACGCAATTATGCAAAACTTTAAATTTAAGCGGGCATAGTTTAGTGGTAAAACCCCAGTCTTCCAAACTGGTGATGTCGGTCCGATTCCGTCTGCCCGCACCATTTTTGTTCAACCTAAATTCAGGTAAATATCGTGAGTACTCCGCTTTTAATGTTAGGTTTGCCCAAGGGCAGTCTCGAAGAATCAACAATCGCGCTTTTCGGTAAAGCGGGTTGGAAAATCACAAAGAGCTCGCGCTCCTACAAGCCGTCGATTGACGACCCCGAACTCGACGGTCGCTTCGTCCGCGCCCAGGAAATCAGCCGCTATGTGGAACAGGGCTTCTTCGACTGCGGGCTTACGGGCTACGACTGGATTCTCGAAAACAATAGCGACGTCGTCGAAGTTTGCGACCTCATTTACAGCAAGGCAACGGCGTTGAAATCGCGCTGGGTTCTCTGCGTAAAGGAAGACTCGCCCGTCAAGACCGTGAAAGACTTGGAGGGCAAGAGAATCGCGACGGAACTGATGAACGTCACCAAGAAGTACCTTGCCGACAACGGCGTAAACGCGGAAGTCGAATTCTCGTGGGGCGCGACGGAAGTCAAAGTGCCCGACTTGGTTGACGCAATCGCCGACATAACCGAAACCGGCTCGTCGCTTCGCGCAAACAACCTGCGCATTGTAGACACCATGCTTTACACAAACACCAAGCTCATCGCCAACAAGGCTGCTTGGGAGAACCCCGAAAAACGCGCAAAGATTGAGTCTATCGCAATGCTGTTGCAGTCGGCTCTCGACGCGGCGACAAAGGTAGGTCTTAAAATGAACCTGCCCAAGGCGAACCTCAGCAAAATTATCGCCGCTCTCCCCGCGCTCCGCAAACCGACGGTCTCGCAACTGTCCGACCCCGCATGGGTCGCTGTCGAAACGATTGTCGAGGAAAAGACCGTGCGCGAAATCGTCCCCACGCTCAAAGCGAACGGCGCGGAGGGCATCGTGGAATACCCGCTCAACAAGGTGATAGCATAAAGGGCTAAATTTTTGTTGTAAAAATCCGCATGGCGTTATTATATTAATAGTACTATGAAAAAAACATTGTCATTTGCATTTGCGGCGGTCGCGCTCTTCGTGTGCGCATGCACCACAAACGTTGTTGTAGACTCCGCCGCCCACCCCATGGGCACCTACGATAATATGACCGGCTCTTTCCACGGAAAGCTTTCGGGCAATATCAACACGGCGTTTAAGGCAACGAATATCGCGCTCGAACGCGACATGAAGCTCTTCCGCGTCGGTCAAATCCCCAAAGACAACGAGTGGTACGTCTACGCCCGCGCGGAGCTTGACATTCAGATTGTCGTTTTCCTCAAACAGCTTCCGAACGACGAAGTTGACGTCAAAATCGAATACGGCGACGGCAACCTGATGAAGAGCCAGCAAATATTCAACGCAATCGCAAAGAATATGCGCGCGCTCGAACGCCGCTAATTCGGCGGGCTCGCCGGAATCTTTTTGAATTTTTCCATGCGCTCCGGCGGTTTCGCGGGGCGCATTTTTTATGCAAAGGCGGGGTTTGCCGCAGGCGCGGGTCGCGCGGAGACGGAGCGAATCGCGCGGAGTCGGCGGACGCTTCGGCGGGCAGGGGGGGGGCGGCTCTATATTGCGAAAACCGCGAATCGAAAGGGAAACTGAATGCACAAATTTTTGCCGTACTACGAAGAAATAAAACTGCTGGGACATTTCGGCTGCGCGTTCGTCTCGGCGTATCTCGGAGGCGTTGCGCTGTGGCTTGCGTCCCTTGCGTCGAAATCCAAGCTGACATTCGAAAGAAGCTTTGCGTTCTCGCTCTTCGCGTCGGTCTGCGTGTGGATTGTGCCGTTCTACGCCGACGAGGAAAACTGCATTATTATAGCGGCGGCGATTTTGCTTGCGTGCCTGCCCATTTTAAAATTTCTATCCGATAGTAAATTCAAAACGGCGTCGATACTCTGGGCGGCATACACCGCCGCGCAGCTGGCGCAATTCGGACTTGTATATTATTCGCTAAACAAATGAAATTCGAAATTACAGATTTTATAACGCGGCTCGTGAAATTCGAAAGCGTGTCCGCAGACTCGACCCGCGCGGGACAGGTGGAGGCGTGCGCAAAGTTTTTGTCGGACTCGCTCGAAAGCTTCGGCTTCGAATCGACTCTGCACAAAACCGCGCTCCACCCGATTGTCTTCGCCGAACGCCCGTGCAAGTCGGGCGCGCCGAAACTGCGCATACTCTGCTACGGACACTACGACGTGCAACCCGTAGACCCCGTCGAAAAATGGAAAACGCCGCCCTTCGACGCAGTGATAAAAGACGGCAAAATCTGGGGGCGCGGCACCGCCGACAACAAAGGGCCGTTTTCGTGCCTCTTGGGCGGACTGCTCGCGTTCCTCGACAAACACCCCGACGCGCCCGTCGATTTCGGAATCATGCTCGAAGGCGAAGAGGAAATCGGCAGCCCCAGCATGGCGAAATTCATTTCCGACAACGCCGAACTTATCGGCGGCTACGACATGCTTCTGCTAAGCGACACCTCCGCAGCGTCGCACGACACCCCGATAATCACAATCGGGCTTCGCGGCACGGGCAGCTTCGACGCGGTTTTCAAAGGCCCGCAAACCGACATTCATTCGGGCATGTTCGGCGGAATGGTCTACAACCCCGTTCAGGCCATGTTCGAAGTGTGCGCGTCGCTCCACGGCGCGGACGGGCTTGTAAACATCGACGGATTCTACGACGGCCTGGCGAAGCTCGACGACTGGGAAAAATCGGAAATCGCAAAAAATCCCTTCGGCGACGACTACGTTAAAAAACTGCTCGACGTGGACGCCCTCTACGCCCAGCGCGGACACACCCCCGCGGAGGCTGTGCGCGTTCTGCCGACCGTGGAATTTACGGGAGTCGGCGGCGGCTATCAGGGCGAAGGCTCGAAGTCGGTTATTCCGTCGGAGTGCTTCTGCAAAATTTCATGCCGAACAGTCGCGCCTCAAAAAACGGAGGAGGTCATGAAGCTCGTCCAGAAAACGATGGCGGAGCGCACGCCCAAGGGCGTGAAAATCTCGTTCGTGGAGTACGACTCCGCGGGCGACGCCTACTTCGTGAATCCCAAAAACTGCGGCTGCGACGCCCGCGGAAAAACAATGGCAAACGCGTTCGCCGCGGTCGATAAATGCTCGCTTGCGGCGTTCGGCAAAAAGCCGCTCTACCTGCGCGAGGGCGCTAGCATTCCGCTGATTTCGCGCATCAAGCGCATCACGGGGCTTGATTCAATAATGTTCGGGCTTTTCACTGCGGAAGACAATCTGCACGCGCCGAACGAGGGTTTCCCGCTTGCGACAATCGAACGCGCCGTAAAATACTACGGCATGTTCTTCGAGAAAATCGCGGAATCGGCGAATGTTAAAAACGGATAGAACGGGGCAGAAAATGCTTAAATGTAGGAAAGTATACTTCGACATTCCCTTCGCCCACAGGCAGCACATGCACGACGGGCACTGCTCGTTCGTGCACGGGCACAACTGGGACATAGCAATCACTTTCGCCTGCGACAAAACCGACGAAAACGGATTTGTCGTAGACTTCGGCAAGCTGAAATTCATCAAGGGCTGGATTGACGAAAATCTCGACCACGCCTGCGTGTTTTCCAAGTCCGACCCCCTGTGGCGGACTCTGCGCGACGCCGCCCCCGAAGCGTGGAAAATCTGCCTTGTCGACGAATGCTCGTGCGAGGGGCTTGCAAAATATTTCTTCGAGGTGTTCGGCAAAATGGTCTCGGAGGCGACTTCTGGCAGGGCGCGGGTCGCCGCCGTGGAGGTCAGCGAGGACAAAAAGAACACCGCAAAATACACCCCCGATTCGCTATGAAATACCCGCTCGACGAAACGTTTTTTTCGGTGCAGGGCGAGGGCTGCCATGCTGGCCGCAGGGCGTATTTCGCAAGGCTTTTCGGGTGCAACGTAAAGTGCCCGTGGTGCGACACCCGCGCGTCGTGGAACGGCAAGCCCGCAATGTCGATGTCGGCAGAGGAAATCGCGGCGGAGGCCGCGGCGACTCATGCGGAAATTGCGGTGATTACGGGCGGTGAGCCTTGTTTGCACGACCTTTCCCCGCTGTTGAAGCGGCTTGCCGACGCGGGGATTGCGGCGCATCTGGAAACGTCGGGCACGCTCGAAATCAGGGAGTCCGACGAAGCGAAATTCGCGTGGGTCGCGCTAAGCCCGAAGCTTTTTGCCGCGCCGCTCGAATCGTCGCTGCGCCGCGCCGACGAGCTTAAATTCATAGTCTCCGACCTCTGCGAGCTTGACGCCTACGCGCCGTTTGCCGATGCCGCAACCAACGCCCAAGCCGTCTGGCTTCACCCCGAATGGACCCGCCGCGCCGACCAAAACCTGCTCGACGGGCTTTGCGATTTTGTAAAGTCGCGCGGCGGCAAATATCGGGTCGGCTGGCAGTTGCACAAATGCTATTTTGCGCGTTAGATACTTCTTGCAAAAAGCGGAGTCCGCGCTTAGCGTGCGCGGTATGAAAATTTTAACGTCATCACTTGTTTCGTTCATAATCGCGGCGGCATGCGCGCACGCGTTCAGCTTCGGCGAGCTTGCAAAAAACGTAAGCGAAAGCGCGATTGCGGCAAGCGCGTCGTCCAAAAACATCGAAGAGCTTAAAACAAAGCAGGAGGCAACGCTTGCCAAATACAAGAAAAGCAAGGAGGACTTCCTGAAAGGCTTCGCGGAGGTCGCGGACTCGTGCGGCGCGGAGACTTACGCAAAACAGGCAAAGGACGCGCTCGGAAAAGTCGAGGCGCAGTCGGCAAAAACGCTCGACGTGCAGGGCGCGGCGCAGCTTACCGACGAGATAATCGAAAAGACATCAAACGGCACAGCGCTGAAACTTCCCGAAGACGCGGCGGCGGCGGCAAAAACCGCGGCAAAGTCGGGCCTTGCGACAATGGGAGAGGCAATCAAGGGCGAAATGGAGGTCGGGCGCGATGTCGCGGAACTTGCCGAGAAAGTCCGCGATGTCATGAAAAACGGCACGACCGCCGAAAAAATCGCGCTCGGCTCGACGCTTTCGCCGACGCTCGAATTGGCGAAACTCGTGCCGTCGGACATCTCGAAGTCGAAGGACGCGGCGGTATCGATTGCGAAGTCGCTCAAAGAGGGCGGGGTGAAAATTCCGTCGGAGCTTGCTTCGGCAATCGGCCTTTAAATTTAGAAAAAATTTCCGATTCATTTAGACGCCCGACGGGACTCGCTCTCGCGGGCGACGAACTATTTGCGGATATGGCTACTTTGATTTTATTAAGACACGGCGAAAGCCAATGGAACGCCGAAAACAGGTTTACGGGCTGGACGGACGTCGATTTGACGCCGAAAGGCGAGTCTGAAGCGGCTCGCGCGGGCAGGGCGATAGCCGCCGCAGGCTTGGGGTTCGCCGCCGCCTACGCGTCGGTCTTGAAGCGGGCGGTGCGGACATTGCACATCGTAGAGCGCGGGACGGGGCTTGAAGCCGTCCCCGAATACAAAACTTGGCGGCTCAACGAACGCCACTACGGAGCTTTGCAGGGGCTGAATAAGACTGAGACCGCGGAAAAATTCGGCGCGGAGCAGGTGAAAATTTGGCGCAGGAGCTTCGACGTTCGCCCGCCGCTGCTCGAACCCGACGACCCGCGCTCGCCGCGCTTCGAGCGCAAATACGCGTTTGCCGACAGGCGCGTACTGCCGCTCGGAGAGTCGCTCAAAGACGCAATCGAGCGGGTGCTGCCCGTTTGGAGCGACTTTATCGCGCCCGATTTGAAGTCGGGCAAAAACGTAATCGTCGCCGCGCACGGAAACAGCCTGCGGGGGCTGATAAAATTCATAAAAAACATCGGCGACGCCGAAATCGTCTCGCTCGAAATCCCCACTGCCGTCCCCTACGTTTTCGAGTTCGACGCCGACCTGAATTTGAAGTCGGAGCGCGTTTTGCCTTAGTTCGTCCTTGCCTTTCGGCGGCGGGTTTGAGAATATCCGCGCGTTATGGACAAAGCGGAGCTTTCGAAATTCGTGCCCATGCGCCGCTGCGAAATGGAGGCGCGGGGCTGGGACGCAATCGACATTCTGATTGTGTCGGGCGACGCGTACGTTGACCACCCAAGCTTCGGTCATGCAATAATTTCACGTGTGCTGGAAAGCCGCGGATACCGAGTCGGCATAGTTGCACTGCCCGACTGGCGCAGTACGGACGATTTTAAGCGTATGGGTACGCCGAGGCTCGGCGTGCTTGTTTCCGCGGGAAACATTGACAGTATGGTAAATCACTATACCGTAAGCAAAAAGCGCAGAAGCGATGACGCATACGCACA
>DHMA01000144.1:8026-11739 GCA_002405555.1 Opitutia bacterium UBA4654 | reverse complement strand
CAGCACGGGGATTTCCGAAAGGTCGATGTCTTTGCCCGTTTTTACGACCTCCTGACACGGCGGCTTGCCGCGGAATTTCTTGGGCAGAATGCGGGCGAGCGGGAGCGTCTTTTTAGCCAAGTCCCAAAAATCGGCAAAGGATTTCGGCGGGTTCGCCTCCGTAAGCTCCGCGATTTCGCGCCCCGCGTCGGCGAGCCTTTCGATTCCGAGAGCCGCCGACATGCGCCTGTCGCTGCCGAAAAGGTTGACGGCAACGGGGAACGACTTTCTGCCGTTGTCCACCACGTTTTCGAAAAGCAGAGCCTTGCCGCCGTCGGGCTTTTTCGATTCGGCGTCGGCGTATTTCGAGATTTCGACAATCGGCGAAACCTCGTCTTTTATTCGCACGAGTTCTCCCGCCGCGTCGAGCATGTCGATAAATTCGGATATGTTTTTGTAGGATTTTTTCACAGTCCCCACTCCCTTATGAACGTTTGTTTGAAGCCCATCGCCTGAACGATTCGCGCGGCGATTGTGTCGGCGATGTCGTCGGCGGTTTTCGGTTTCCCGTAGAACGACACGCACGGCGGAAGCACCGTAGCCCCCGCAAGAAAAAGCGTTTCCATGTTGCGGATATGCGAGAGCGCAAGCGGCGTCTCGCGCGGGCAGACAACCAGCCTGCGGCGTTCCTTCAAGGCGACCTCCGCGGCGCGTACAATAAGGTTGTCGGCGATTCCGCACGCGAGCTTTCCGAGGGTTTTCATCGAGCACGGCGCGATTGCCATTGCGTCGAAGAAAAACGAGCCGCTCGCGGGAGGCGCGCGGAAATTGCGCTCGTCGAAAAATTTGACCGTCCGCGCGGGCACTCCGAGTTGTTCGAGAGCCGCGGCGGCGTCGGACGCACCGTCGATTTCGTCGGGTATGATTTCCGCGGCGGCGTCGCTTACAATGCAGTATACTTCGGCGTCGGCGCGGACGAGCATCGCCGCAGTCCGTATCCCGATTGTCGCGCCCGAAGCCCCCGTAATCGCCACGACCGCGCGTTTTTTTTGTGCGCTATCCATGTCTGAAAATTATGTTGGAAAGCGTCCCCGCGAAAATCAGCGCGGAAATCGAAACGCTTTCGTAGAAGAAAACGAGCTGGGTTTTGGACTCGCCGAATTTCGTAATGGCGTAGATTCCGTAGGCGTACATGGCGGCGATTACCGCAACGCACGCGTAGTAAACCCAGTTAAGCCCGAAGAGGACACCCGTCGCGACAAGGCACGCCGTCGCCGCCGCAAACGAAACCGCCGCAATGCGGAGCGTGTTTTTGCGCCCGAACCTCGCGGGCACGGAATGCAGATTGTGGGCGATGTCGAACTTTTCGTCCTGCAAGGCGTAGATGAGGTCGAATGCGGAAATGTTGAAAAACAGGGCGAAGCCGAGAGCCAGAATGCGCGGGTCGAGCGAGTCCGCCGCCGCAATCCACGCGCCGATTGGCGCGAGCGCGAGCGCGACCCCCAAGATGTAGTGCGCCGCGCAAGTGAAGCGTTTTGCGTACGAGTACCCCAGCAGCACGGCGAGCGCGGGGAACGACAGCCAAAAGCACGGCCAGTTTATCATCGCCGCGGAAAGCGAAAAGATTGCGGCCGAAATCGCCGTAAAAACCGCGGCGTCGCGCACGGAGATTTCGCCCGTGGCGGTGGGGCGGTTTGCGGTGCGCGGGTTGAGAATGTCGAACTTGCGGTCGGCGATTCTGTTGAAGCCCATCGCCGCCGACCTCGCCGCCGCGAACGCAACGACCGTCCAGAATATTTTGCCCGCCCCGAACCCGAAGCCCGCCAAATGCGCCAAACACAAAGCCGAAAGCGCGAACGGAAGCGCGAACAGCGTGTGTCCGAGCTTTATCATTTCGGCGTAAATCTTTGCGGATTTAAAGAAATTCATTGTGTCCATCTTTGCGTTTTCGGAAAAAATCGCAAACCAAAAGTGGCGGAAGCCCGCCGCAGAGCCGCCCGCAATTTGCGGACGCCGGAGCGCGGAGTATCGGCGCGTTTGTTCCGCGCCTGACTGCTTGACAAAAGCGCGGCTTGTGCCATGCTTGTCCGAATGGAAAATTTTGCAGACAGAAGCGGACGCGTCGGACGCGAAGAGGCTCTCGAACTTTTGAAATCGGGCAGCCCGCTCGATTTGGGCGAACGCGCCGACGCCGAGCGCAGGGCGCGGCACGGAAACAGGGCGCATTACGCTGTAAACGCGGCGATAACGTATTCGAATATTTGCGAGGCTCTCTGCCCCATTTGCTCGTTTTCCAGAAAGGAGGGGCAGGAAGGCTCGTACCTGCTTTCGCCCGACGAAGTGCGCGAAAGGGCGGCGAACTTTTCGAAAAAGGGCGCGGAGGAAATCCACATCATCGGCGGCATGTACTCCAAACTTCCGCTGGCGTACTACATCGACGTAGTGAAGGCGGTAAAAGACGCCGACCCCAAGCTAAACGTTGTGTCGTTTACGGTGTCTGAATGCGTGCTGATGTCGCGGGTGTCGGGCCTGCCGCTCGAAACCGTAATCCGCATGCTCATGGACGCGGGGACGGACGCGCTCCCCGGGGGAGGCGCCGAAATTTTCGACGACGCCGTGCGCGAAAAAATCTCGCCGAACAAGCTCACCGCCGACGAATGGCTCGGCGCAATGCGCGCCGCCCACCGTTGCGGCTTGAAGACAAACGCCACAATGCTTTACGGGCATATCGAAACGCCCGAAACCGTCGTCGACCACCTGTTCAGGCTGCGCGAATTGCAGGACGAAACGGGCGGCTTCAAGGCGTTCGTGCCGCTTCCGTTCAGGCGCGGCGCAAGCGCGATTAGCTCCAAGGCGTCGGGCGTGTACGACCTCAAAATATGCTCGCTTGCGAGAATCGTGCTCGACAATTTCCCGCATATCCGCGTGCCGATTCCGCACTTCGGCGATAGAATGGCTCAGATACTGCTTAACTTCGGCGCGGACGACATCGGCGGAACGCACTGGCAGGAGGAGGTCGCCGTTGCGGCGGGCGCGGCGAAAACGGAGCGCACCGAAGAGTTCATGCGGCGCACGATAGCGGGCGCGGGCTTCGAGCCTGTAAAATGCAATTCCAATTATGGCGCATAGTTTCGGCAGGGTTTCGTACATCAACAGCATTCCGCTTTTCTGCGCGGAACCGCCGTTCGACGTGCGCGAGGCTGTGCCGTCGGAACTTAACGCCGCGGTCGAAAACGGTCTGCTCGACATCTCGCTAATCTCGCGCTGGATATATCCGAAAGTCGCAAAAGACTACGCGGTTATCCCCGATTTTTGCATAGGAGGCGACGGCGAAATAATGTCGGTCGAGCTGTTCTCGCGCGTGCCGTTCGGGCGTCTCGGCGGGCGCAAAATTTTCATCACTTCCGAAAGCGGCACGTCAATCAGGGCGTTCCGCTACGCGATGGTCAAAAAATACAAAACCGACATCTTTGCGCTTCCCCGCGCCGACGGAATCGCCGACGCCGACGCCGTTTTGCTTATCGGCAACCGCGCCCTTTCTTTCGACGCCTCCGACTACGGTTTTGTAGCCGACTTGGGCGAACTCTGGAAAGAGGTTGCCCAAGTTCCCATGATTTACGCGGTGGCGGTTGCGCGGCGCGGAATCTTCGGCGAGGCGGAGGGCGAAGTGCGCGAATATTTCGGGAAGTCGCTCGATTTGTTCGAATCGCAAAAGCCGCGCTGGCTCGACGCCG
>DHMA01000144.1:7834-8002 GCA_002405555.1 Opitutia bacterium UBA4654 | reverse complement strand
TACGCCGCCGCAAGACGCTTCGAGCAGTCGGAGGGCGTGCCGATTGCTCGTTCGGTTTTGGAAAAATACTACTCGCGCCTGATTTACAAATTCGACGGCGGCGAGTTCGAAAAATCCTTTAAATATGTGGAGGCTCTCGATGGATATATCGGATAAAATCGCAAACGG